>NZ_CP020777.1:600000-900000 GCF_002101315.1 Candidatus Pelagibacter sp. RS39 | reverse complement strand
AAGCTTTTCAAAATATTCTATTAGCTCAATAGTCTTTTTTGACTTATTTTTTACATCAATAATATATTCTGGAATAATTAAATTGTTGTCAGAGATTATATCTATTTTAATCTTATTTTTCTTCTCAAAATAAGTCAAATCCTCGATAAAGTTTTCTTTTAAAAATGTTGAAATTTTTTCACACACTCTTAGCTCTACAAATTTAGCTTTATTTAGAACAGCTTTCAATTCGACTAATTTTAATATTTTTTGAGCAAACGACTCGTCTGTTAAAGCAACTTTCCATTTAACAGCACTTTCTCTAAGTCTTTGTCTTGACATTTCTAGTAATCCAAAATTACTAATCCTTCCAATTTGAATTCTTGCTCTATCAGTTCTGCATTTCTCTTTGAGCTTTCTTTCGACCATTTTTCTATTCCCATAACTTAACATGTCTATGAAGTCGATAATAATTAGCCCTGATAGATCTCTAATTTTAATTTGTCTTGCAATCTCTTCTGCTGCTTCTAAATTTGTGTCTAATGCTGTACTCTCAACATTTTTTTGTTTAATTGAACTTCCTGAGTTTATATCAATTGAAACTAAAGCTTCTGTCGGGTTAATTACTAAATAACCACCAGAGCTTAATTTTATTTCAGTATCAAATATTTGATTTAATTTTTGTTCAATACCTTCTTCAAAAAATAGTGGAGTTTTTCCTCTATACTTTTTAATTTTTTTTACTTGAGAAGGCATAAGCATCTTCATAAAATTTTGTGCTTTTTTATATCCTTCATTACCCTCTATTATGATACTTTTAGTGTTTTCATCATACATGTCTCTAAGAGTTCTATTTATTATTTCACTTTCCTGATGAATTAGTGAAGGTGCAATCGCGTTGATTGCATTATCTTTAATTTGGTTCCAAGATTTAATTAGAGTTTCTAAATCATGATTTATTTCATTTTTAGTTTTATTACTTCCTGCAGTTCTCACGATTAATCCCATTTCTTTAGGTATTTGAATCTCATTTAATATTGATCTTATTTTTTTTCTGTCTGCTGGATTAAAAATTTTTCTTGATATACCACCTCCTTTTGGCGTATTTGGCATTAAAACAATATATTTACCTGCAATAGAAATGAAGGTACTGAGTGCTGCACCTTTTTGACCTCGTTCATCTTTGATAACTTGAACAAGTATGACCTGATTTGGTTTGATTACTTCTTGAATTTTATATCTTTTAAATTTATTTTTAGTTTCAAATTTTTTTTCTTTATCATAAGATTCTTTTTCTTTTTCCTCATTATCTTTCTTTTCTATTTCTATAGGATCATCAACTTCTAGTTTACCTTCTGCTAAATTTTCTTCCTCTTTTTCCTCAACCTTTTTTGACAACTCTTCTCTTAGTTTCTCTTCCTCTTGTTTAATTTTTTCAAGGTCACTTTTTGGTATTTGATAATAGTCTGATTGGATATCATTGAAAGATAGGAAACCATGGCGCTCTCTCCCAAAATCAACAAAAGCCGCCTGTAAGGATGGTTCGATTCTACTTACTTTACCTAAATAAATATTGTTTTTTATGAGGTTACTTTTTGAACCTTCATATTCATAGTCTTCAATATTATCTTTTGATTTAAGAACAACCCTAGTTTCGTTAGGATGCGAAGCATCAATGTATAAATTTTTTTCCATAATTTTAAGTTTAAGTGTTTCATTTTGTATTAATTTTTTTAAAAATTTTGTTTAATAATTTAATGCCTTATCTTTAACAAATTCCTATATATAATTAAATCAAAATGACAAAGTTGTTCAAAAATATTTTTGTTCTATTTTTAAGTATTTCCTTATTAATTATCATAGTTATTTTTGGCATTTTATGGACCTTTTCTAACAATATTCCAGATTATAAATTTCTTAAAAATTATAAGCCACCCGTATCTAGCAAGATGTATTCAGGAAATGGAGATTTGGTTGCTGATTTTTCAAAAGAAAAAAGGATTTTTATTCCTTATAGCGCTATTCCTCCAAATGTTATCAATGCCTTTTTGTCTGCTGAGGATAAAAACTTTTTTACTCATCCTGGTGTTGATGCAAAAGGTGTTCTTAGAGCAACATTTAATAATATAACAAATATAATGACCTCAAAAAGACTTGAAGGAGCCTCTACTATTACTCAACAGGTTGCAAAAAATTTTCTATTAACTAATGAAGTTAGTATTAATCGAAAAATTAAAGAGGCAATATTAGCGTTTAGAATAGAAAGAGCTTTAAATAAAGAAAGAATATTAGAATTATATCTTAACCAAATATATTTGGGTAGTGGAGCTTATGGTGTTGCTGCTGCCAGTTTAGAATATTTTGATAAGTCAATTAAAGAACTAAATTATGCAGAAGCTGCATTGTTAGCAGCCTTACCAAAAGCACCCAGCAGATATAATCCATATAACAATATTGATTTAGCAAAATTTAGAAGAGATTTAGTTTTGAAAAATTTGAATCAAAATGGATTTTTAAATCTGGAGAAATATAATGAGTACAAAAATCAAAACATTGAATTAAAAAAAAAGAAAAAAATTTATCTAGAGGATGCACAGTATTATATTGAAGATGTTAGAAAAAATATAATAGATAAATTAACTTATGAAAAAGTTTATAAACAAGGTTATAATATAAATACACCAATCAATTTAAACTTACAAAAAATTGCCACTGAATCTTTAAGAAATGGTTTAATTGCTTATGATCAAAGAAAAGGTTGGCGTGGACCAATTACAAATATAAAATATGTTGATGATTGGCATAAAAATATAGATAAAAAATATAAATTAGAGAATTCTATCAACTGGGAGATAGCAATCGTTAAAGAAATAGGTCAATTTCAAACTAAAATTGAAACTGTAGATAAATTAAGTGGCACAATAAAATATAATGAAATCTCATGGACTAAAAAAGAGTTTGAGGATTTACTCAAAGTTGGTGATTTAATATATGTTAAGAAAGTAAAAGATAATTATTATAGTCTTAAACAGCTTCCAAAAATTAATGGTGGCATTGTTGTAATGGACCCTTACACGGGACGGGTTTTAGCTCTAAGTGGAGGATTTAGTTTTAAGTCAAGTGAATTTAATAGAGCTACGCAAGCTCTAAGACAACCTGGTTCAGCATTTAAACCATTTGTATATGCGTTGGCGTTGGAAAATAATTATACTCCATCATCTTTGGTGCTTGACGCGCCTCTAGTTTTAGATCAGGGAGTTGATTTAAAAAAATGGAAGCCAGAAAATTATGGTAAAAAGTTTTATGGACCCTCTACACTTAGAGTTGGGCTTGAAAAATCAAGAAACTTAATGACTGTAAGAATTGCTCAAAACTTGGGCGTGGATAAAGTGGCAAGATTTTCTAAAGATTTAAAAATTTATGATGACCCTGAAGAATTACTTTCAATTTCTCTAGGATCAGCTGAAACAACTCTTTTAAATTTAACTTCAGCTTACTCATCATTTGTAAACGGTGGAAAATTAATTAGTCCTATTATAATAGACAGAATTCAAGACAGTGAAGGAAATACAATAATTAACAATGAAAATAGAAAGTGTATAAATTGTAATAAGATTTCATACACTGGTGAAGATTATCCTCAAATAGAGGATAATTATGAACAAGTAATGTCTGAGCAAACAGCATATCAAATAACAACGATTTTAGAGGGAGTCATAAAAAGGGGAACCGGTAAAAAATTAAGAGATTTAAAATTAAACTTGGCAGGAAAAACTGGAACCACTAATGAAAATACGGATGCATGGTTTATTGGGTTCACATCAAATTTAGTGATTGGAGTTTATGTAGGAATGGATAATCCTAAACCATTAGGGAAATTTGAAACTGGATCAAAAGCTGCATTGCCTATTTTTAGAGAATTCATTGAAAAGTCAGTTAAAAAGTCTGAAGCAAGGCCATTTAAGGTACCTGAAAAAATGACACTTATGGTTGTTGATCCATTAACTGGTGAAAAAGCTAAATTCAATTCAAAAAACACAATCATTGAAGCTTACAAAAGTAAAAATGTTTTAAATGGAAAAGTATTGTATTCTGATAATAATAGAATCGATACAAATAATATATTAAAGTTTTATTAATGGACGATAAATATTTAGACCTTAAAAAAGAAATCGAAAAAATTAACCAAAGAGTTAAGGAGTATCTTTGAAAAAAATAAGATTTACTCAAAACTGGAACATATAGATAAAAAAATGCTTGGTGCCAATTTTTGGCAAGATAAAGCAAACTCTCAAAAAACAATTAAGGAAAAAAAACTTTTTGAGGATTTAATTAATTCTTACGAAGACTCAATCAATCAACTTAAGGATTTAGATGACCTTTACTCTTTAGCTACAGACGAGAATAATCTTAATGTAAAAAAAGAAGTTATAGAAAGTATTAAAGAATTAAGGTCAAAAGTTAAGAAAAACGAAATAAGATGTTTTCTATCAGATGAGGCAGATTCATTTGATTGCTATGTAGAAATTCATGCCGGTGCTGGCGGCACAGAAAGTCAAGATTGGGCCAATATGTTAAGAAGAATGTATATGAAATGGTCAGATGACAAGAATTATAAATGTAATTTAATAAGCGAGCATAAAGGCGAGGAGGCAGGAATAAAATCCTCCACCATAAAAATTCAGGGGGATTATGTGTTTGGATGGCTTAAAAAGGAGTCTGGAATTCACCGACTTGTAAGAATATCTCCTTTTGACTCAGGAGCTAGAAGACACACAAGTTTTGCAAGTATTTGGGTTTATCCAGTCGTTGATGAAAATTTGAACATTGAAATATTAGACAAAGATTTGAGAATTGATACTTATCGTTCAAGTGGTGCTGGTGGACAACATGTTAACACAACTGACAGCGCTGTTAGGATAACACATATCCCATCAAAAATAGTCGTGCAATGTCAAAACGAAAGGTCTCAACATAAAAATAAAGAAACCTGCATGAATATGCTTAGAGCAAGACTTTATGACTTTGAAATGAAAAAAAAAGATGAAGTAAATCAAAATAATGAGGCTTCTAAATCTGATATAGGGTGGGGACATCAAATTAGATCATATGTGCTTCAACCTTACAGATTGGTAAAAGATAACAGGACAAACTTTGAAAGCACAAGCCCAGATAAAGTTTTAGATGGCGACATTGATGCTTTTTTAGAGAAATCTTTATATCAAATTTAATGAAAAAAATAATTTTTAGATTTTTAATATTCACATTATTACTAGTCTTTGGTTCTATTATTTACTTAAGTATCATTGGCATTAAAACAGATATTTTTAATGATCAAATATCTAAAGAAGTAAAAAAAATTGATAATCAATTAGAGCTAGATTTAGATAAAATAAATATCATTTTAGATCCTTTAAAATTTAAATTAGTGTTAAAAACTGTCGGGGCAAATTTAAAGAATAGAAATAAATTAATTAAACTAGAGAGTATCAGGACTTATATTAACATTAAAACATTCATAAATAATAAATTTTCGCTGTCTGAACTAGATATAACTACTAGGACAATCGAAATTAAAAATTTAATTTCATTTATAAGATCTATTAAGGATAGCCCTCAAATTTACATATTGGAAAAGTTTGTGAAAAAAGGATATTTGATAGCAGACATAAATCTTAAATTTGATCAAAAGGGCAATATTAAAGATAATTTTATTATAAAAGGATTCGTAAAAGATGGTGAGATTAAACCTTTAAAAAAAATAAATTTATCAAAAATAAGTCTTATCTTTAATCTTCAAAATAATAAATTTGAATTTAAAGATATAAATTTATCATATGATAATAATGATTTGACCTTTCCAGAATTAAATATCAAAAAACAAAAAAATAAATTTTTAGTTTCAGGCAAAAATAATAGTAAAAATTTAGTTTTAGATAATAAAAAGATTAATCAATTATTAAATATAGATTTTTCTAATCTAAAGATCAAATCAGCTGAGTTTGATTTATCAAATATTTTTTCATTCAAAATTGATAATAAATACAAGATAGATGATTTTAAAATAGACTCCTCAATGAATTTAAAAAATTCTAAAGTTGTAAGTTCAAAATATTTGAAAGAGTTTTTTCCAGAATCAAACGATATAATTGAGTTGTCAGATCACCAAATACAAATTGAATATAAAGAAAATTTACTAAGTATCATCGGTAATGGAAATATTTTAATCCAAAAAGAAAAAGATAATATTAAGTATAATTTTTCTAAATCAAAAAAAAACTTAAAATTTGATACTTCATTAGAAATCAAGAAAAACCCATTTAATCTAAATTTTTTGAATTATGAAAAAAATCAAGATAATAAATTAAAAATAGTTATTCTTGGAGTTAAAAATCTTTTATCAAATGAAATTAATTTTAGAAATATCTCAATAAAAGAAAAAAATAATAAATTTGAAATTCAAAACTTATTATTATCGAAGAAATATAAAATTAAATCTATTAGCGACGTAGATTTAAGTTATTTTGATAATGACTTATTAAAAAATGATGCATCAATCAAAAAAAGAGATAAAGATTATTTATTAAAATCTAATAGTTTTAATGCCACTAAAATTATAGATGATTTATTGAAAGATGATAAAAATTCTGAGAGCAAAAAAATTTTTTCTAAAAATTTTAAACTAAATGTAAAGATAGAAGAAGCATTCCTTGATAAAGATCATCCTATAGAAGATTTAGGTGGATATTTAACATTCAACAATAGTGAAGTAATTGATGCTAATTTAGCTGGAGATTTTTCCAATAATCAGAGGATTAATTTAACTATAAGATCTACTTCAAATGAAAAAATTACAACTCTTTATTCTGATTTAGCTAAGCCATTTGTTAATAGGTACAAATTTATAAAAGGTTTTGAGGAAGGCAATTTAGATTTTTATTCCATTAAACAAAACAATGTTTCTAATTCAAAATTAATAATTGATAATTTTAAAGTACAAGAAGTGCCAGCTTTAGCAAAATTATTAACATTAGCATCTCTTCAAGGTATCGCTGACTTATTAACTGGCGAGGGAATAAGATTTACAGATTTTGAAATGAAATTTTCCAATAAGAATGATCTTATGAGAATAGAAGAGTTATATGCCATCGGTCCCGCTATCTCTTTATTGATGGAAGGATATATTGAAAGTGATGATTTGGTTAGTCTTAGAGGAACTATGGTTCCAGCAACAACAATTAATAGAACTATATCCTCCATTCCTCTTCTTGGAGATATTTTAGTGGGAAAGAAAGTTGGAGAGGGTGTTTTTGGTGTGAGTTTTAAGATAAAGGGTCCCCCAAATAAATTAAAAACAACTGTAAACCCTGTGAAAACTCTTACACCAAGATTCATCACAAGAACTCTTGAAAAAATAAAAAAAAATTAGTTTATTTCAACTTTGATATGTCTTTTCTTACCCAAGGAGAGTTTAATTGTATTATCTTTAAATAATTTTTCACTGATTATTAGTTTCTCATCATTAATAATTTGATTGTTAATTCTAACACCACTACCTTTAATCAATCTTCTTATCTCACTTTTAGATTTTTCTAACTTGGAAAGAATTATTAAATCAACAATACTTAACTTATCATTCAATTGATCTTTTTTAATTGAAACAGAAGGTAATGCAGAACCCATTGAATTTTCTAAAAAAGTTTTTTTTGCTGTTTCTTCACTTTTTTTCGCTTCTTGTTCACCATGAAGCATAGAAGTGGTTTGATTTGCTAAAACAATTTTTTGTTCATTAATATTTTTTTCTTTAATTTTCTCTATTTCATCAATACTTAAATCTGTGAAAAATTTCATGAATTTCGACACATCTCTATCATCTATATTTCTCCAAAATTGCCAATAATCGTATGGTGACAAAAATTTTTCATCCAACCATATTGCTCCATTTTCAGTTTTTCCCATTTTAGCACCTGTCGCTAACGTGATTAAAGGAGTAGTTAAACCATATGTTTGTTGATTAGAATGTCTTTTAATCAAATCTACGCCATTAATAATATTACCCCATTGATCAGATCCACCGATTTGCAATAAACAATTTTCTTTTTTATTAAGTTCTAAAAAATCGTAAGCTTGTAAAATCATATAATTAAATTCCATGTAACTTAGAGATTGTTCTCTATCCAACCTTGTTTTTACACTTTCAAATGTTAGCATTTTATTTATTGTAAAATGTTTTCCAATATCTCTCAAAAAAGAGATGTAATTTAAACCTTTGAGCCACTCATAGTTATTAACAAATATTGGTTTTACATTTTTATCACTTGTATCTAAAAATTTTTTTAAAATTCTTTCAATATTTTTAGAATTTTTTTCAATTTCATCTTCACTTAAAATTTTTCGTGTTTTATCTTTACCAGACGGGTCTCCAATTCTTGTGGTTCCTCCACCTAATAATACAATTGGTTGGTGTCCATGTTTCTGGAGCATTCGTAAACACATAATTTGTAGGAGACTGCCAACATGTAAACTTTCAGCTGTACAATCAAAACCAATGTAGGCTTTAATCTTTTTTTTATCCAATAATGAAGATAACTCATTTTCATCAGTACATTGATAAAAGTAGCCTCTGTCTTTAAATTCTTTTAAAAATTTATTCATAAGCGTATAATTCTACAATATACAAATTTTGTTAAAAAAAAATAATAATGAAACAAAAGATATTTACCTCAATAGGTTTGATGAGCGGTACATCAATGGATGGAGTGGATTTGTCTGTAATAAAATCTGATGGTTATGATCAATTTTCCAGTATTTATGATACTTATAAAGAGTTTGATGATGGACTTTACAAGCAATTAATTAGTTTAAGAGATAAAATTAGCAATTTTACAGACTTAAAAACTCATTCTATAGAGATCAATGAAGTAGAAAAAAAATTTACATTATTCAACAGCCACTTAATAAATCAAGTGATTGGAGAGATTAATGAAGATATTGATTTAATAGGTTTTCATGGCCAAACAGTCTTCCATAATCCAAAAATTCAAATTTCAAAACAGTTAGGAGATGGAAGACTTTTATCTAGTTTATTTAAAAAAATTGTAATCAACAATTTTAGACAAAATGATTTAAATCATGGAGGTCAAGGGGCTCCACTTACACCAATATTTCATAATTTGATTTCAAAAATTATCCAAAAAAATTTTAAACTTAAATTACCAATAAACATAATTAATATCGGAGGAATTACAAATATCACTCAAATCAAAGAAGATATAAATAATTCAATAAAATTTTTTGCTTATGATGTGGGCCCAGGAAATTGTTTGATAGATGATTGGGTAAGAAAAAATAAAGATTTAAAATTTGATAAAGATGGAAATTATGCAAATATTGGAAAAGTTGATGATTTAATTTTGAATCAAGCAATAGATAACTTTGAGTTTAAATCTTATGAAACATCATTGGATGTAAAAGATTTTGATACATCATTTGTTAAAGGTTTATCATTTGAAGACGGGTGTGCGACATTAACAAAATTTACTGCATATTTGATTGCTGATGGTTTAAGGAAAATTAATAAACAAAATGACGCTAATTCTTATCATTGTATATTTTGTGGAGGAGGGAGAAAAAATAAATCTTTGATGCAATCAATTGAAAATTATTTAGTAAACAAAAATATAATTATAAATGATATAGACAACTATAATTTTGATGGGAATTTTATAGAGTCCCAAGCCTTTGCCTATCTATCTATAAGATCATATTTAAAATTACCAATTTCATTTCCAAGCACTACAAGGTGTAAAAAAGCTATTTCTGGTGGTGATATTTTAAAAAATTTTTAATAAAGCGCAGTTTCTTTTTTAATATACTTATTTAAACATTTATTTAATTCAGACTCACTTTTTGTAAAAAAATGATTTGCTTCAGATACAGTTTGAAATTCTACTTTAATCCCCTTTTGTGCGCTAAGTTTATTATCTAAATCTTTAATAAACTCAAAAGGCACTAATTCATCTTTTTTTCCATAAACCATCAAACCTGAAGAAGGACAGGGTGATAAAAAAGAAAAATCATAAACATTAGGTTGAGGTGAAATTGCAATAAATCTATTTATCTCTGGTCTCCTCATTAACAACTGCATTGCTATTAAAGAACCAAAAGAAAATCCTGATACCCAACATTGTGAGTTATCAAAATTTTCTCTTTCTAACCAATCCAATGCAGCTGCAGCATCAGCTAGCTCTCCTTGTCCATTATCAAATTCTCCATCACTTTTACCAACACCTCTAAAGTTTACCCGACACACAGAAAAATCATTTTCCATAAAAGCATGAAAAGTTTCGACAACAACTTTATTATTCATTGTACCTCCATATTGAGGATGAGGTTGCAAGACCAAAGCAATAGGTGAAGTATTTTTTTTACTTTTAAAATATTTTGCTTCGAGTCTTCCAGCAGGGCCAGGAATAAATATTTCTAAAATTTTATTATCCATATTTGATATTGATAATTATTCTCAAAAAAAAATTACGTTTAACACATGTACGTGACAAAATGTTAGTATTTTTTTCTGATAGATACTTGACTATTTTAGTCGGGTTTATATATACCCAGTAAAATAAAGGATTATGAAACTTACATCTAAAGGCAGATATGCGGTAATGGCTTTAGTGGATCTGGCTAGGTTCAACAATATTAACCCAGTATCACTTAGAGACATTTCACTTAGACAAGGAATATCCCTTGATTACTTGGAGCAAATTTTTTCTAAACTCAGAAAAAAAGAGATTGTTCAAAGTGTTAGAGGAAATCAAGGTGGATATGTTTTAAACAAAAAAGCTAAAGAGATAAAACTTACTAATATTTTTGATGCTGTTGATGAAAAAGTTAAAACTGTTCAGTGCAAAAAAGAGTCTAAAAAAGGGTGCAACGGTAAATCTACAAAATGTTTAACTCATAACTTATGGGACGAGCTTGAAAACCATATTAACGATTTTTTTGAAAAAAAGAGTTTAGAAGATCTTATTCAAGACAATACTGAAAGAAGAATTTAAAAATGGATACTAGAGAAAAAGACATAGAAAAGTTAAAAGATTATAAATACGGTTTTACTACCGATATAGAAAATATTAAAGCTCCAAAAGGCTTAAACGAAGACGTCATTAAGTTTATTTCTAATATTAAAAAAGAACCGCAATGGATGTTAGACTTTAGGTTAAAGGCTTATGAGCGATTAAAACTTTTAAAAGAACCAAATTGGCAAAAACCAAAATATCCTAAGATTGATTATCAAGATTTATATTATTATTCAGCACCAAAAAGCATGAAAGATAAACCAAAAAGTTTAGATGAGCTTGATCCTAAACTTTTAGAGACATATAAAAAACTTGGAATTCCATTACAAGAGCAAGCAAGACTGAATGGAATTGCAGTCGATGCTGTATTTGACTCTGTTTCAGTAGCAACTACTTTTAAAGGTGAATTAACAAAGCATGGAATAATTTTTTGTTCAATGTCAGAAGCAATTCAAAATCATCCTGATCTAGTAAAAAAATATTTAGGCACCGTAATCCCTGTTACTGACCATTTCTTTGCCACACTAAACTCTGCTGTTTTTACAGACGGGTCGTTTGTTTATATTCCTGAGGGCGTTAAATGTCCTATGGAGCTATCAACTTATTTCAGAATTAATGCATCAGAGACAGGACAGTTTGAAAGAACATTAATTATCGCTGATAAAGGAAGTTACGTTAGCTATCTCGAAGGATGCACTGCTCCAATGAGAGATGAAAATCAATTACATGCAGCAAATGTTGAATTAATCGCTTTAGACGATGCAGAAATAAAATATTCAACAGTACAAAATTGGTATCCAGGTGATGAAAATGGTAAAGGTGGAATTTATAACTTTGTTACTAAAAGAGGATTATGTAAAGGGAATAATTCTAAGATTTCTTGGACGCAAGTTGAAACAGGTTCAGCTATAACTTGGAAATATCCAAGCTGTATTTTAAAAGGTGATAATTCAATTGGTGAGTTTTATTCTATAGCAATTACCAATAATCATCAAAAAGCAGACACTGGAACAAAGATGATTCATTTAGGAAAAAATACTAAGAGTAAAATTATTTCTAAAGGAATAAGTGCTGGATACTCTGATATGACTTATAGAGGTTTAGTAGATATTAATTCAAAAGCTAAAAATTCAAGCAATTATACACAATGTGATTCTTTATTAATGGGAAATAAATGTGGGGCACATACAGTTCCATATATTAAGAATAAAAATTTTGACTCAAATATTGCACATGAGGCTACGACATCAAAAATAAGTGAAGAACAATTACATTATTGCCAACAAAGAGGACTTAATCCTGAGGAAGCTGTAGGATTAATTGTTAATGGTTTTTGTAAGGAAGTGCTGCAACAATTACCAATGGAGTTTGCAGTCGAAGCTCAGAAACTTGTAGGTATTAGCTTAGAGGGGAGCGTTGGTTAATGCTTAAAATTAGTAATTTAAATGCGAATGTTGAAAACAAATCGATATTAAAGGGTTTTTCATTAAATATAAATCCTGGCGAAGTTCATGCAATTATGGGTCCAAATGGTTCAGGAAAAAGCACATTATCCAACATTCTATCAGGAAAAAAAGGGTACGAGGTATCAGGTGAAATCTTATTTGAAAATAAAAATTTATTTGATCTTGAGACCGAAGAAAGAGCACACAAAGGAATATTTTTGGCTTTTCAATATCCATTAGAAATTCCAGGTGTAAATACAAATATATTTTTAAAAACTTCTTTAAATGCAATAAGAAAAGCACGAGGTGAGAAAGAGTTAGATGCGATCGAGTTTTTAAAACTTGTAAAAGAAAAAGCCAAAGAATTGAAGTTTGATGAAGAAAAACTAAATAGGCAATTAAATGTTGGGTTTTCAGGTGGAGAAAAAAAGAAAAATGAAATTTTACAAATGTCTATGTTGGCCCCTAAATTATCTATTTTAGATGAGACAGATTCAGGATTGGATATAGATGCATTAAAAATAGTTGCTGATGGAGTGAATACTTTAAGAAATAAAGATAATTCCTTTTTAATCATTACCCATTATCAAAGATTATTGGATTACATCAAACCAGATTTTGTTCACGTTCTAATGAATGGAAAGATAATTAGATCTGGTGGTCCAGAATTAGCAATTGAATTAGAAAAAAAAGGATACGAAAGTTTTAATTAAATGAGTGAACAATTACAATCAGATTTTGACAAAATAGTGAAAAATTCAAAATTTTCTAATAAGGAAATTCAATTAAAAAAAGATTTCTTAAATAAGTTTATAGAGAGTGGTTTTCCAAATAGAAAGCAAGAAGATTGGAAGTTTTTAGATATAAGTCAGATCATTAAAAAAAATATTAGTGATTTAAGTTATTTTATTGATTACTCGCAATCAAATAAGATTGATCTATCTACTTTTGTTGATGGCTTGGAGCACAATAAGATTATTTTTTTAAATGGAAGAATTGAAAAAATTGATTTTAATCATGAAGACCAAAATAAAATTGAAATAAGTGATGAGACAAAAAAAGATATATCATTTGATTATGAAAACTCATTAATTGATTTAAATAGTGCATTTACTGATAAAGTTTTTAAAATTCTGGTTAAAAAAAATTATTCTCTTAAAAAACCTTTGATAATTTATCATTCAACAAACGATAGTATAAAGTCCACTAATATCAATTTGAGATTAGACTTTGAATTAGGTGAAAATAGCTGTCTAAAACTTATTGATTATTTTGCTAATAACATAACAAAAAATTTTATTAATATTTTTTATAATTTTGATTTAAAAAAAGACTCAATTCTTAAAAATTATAAAATTGATAAATTTAGAAATGATAATTTAACATATTCTTTTAATAATATTGAACAAGGTAATAATAGTGTTTCAGAAACTTTTATATTATCTGCTGGCTCAGATTATTTAAAAAATGAAATTAATTGCAATCTCAATGGTGAGTATTCCTCTGCTTTTATAAATGGAGTATTTTCGTTAAAAGAAAATCAACAACACGAAATTAGAACTACAATCAACCATTTAGTGGAGAACACGAAAAGTTATCAGCTTATTAAAAGTGTTCTTGGAAGAAATTCAAAATCCGCATATCAAGGAAGAATATTTGTAAACTCAAAAGCTCAAAAAACTGATGGGTATCAATTAAGCAAAGCAATACTATTAGATGAAACATCTGAGTTTAATGCAAAACCAGAATTAGAAATTTATGCTGACGACGTAAAATGCTCTCATGGATCAGCATCCGGTAGCTTGGATGAAAATTCAATTTTTTATTTAATGTCTCGTGGTTTGAATTATCAACAATCTAAAGAACTTTTAATTAATGGATTTTTATTAGATGTTGTTGAAAAAATCACTGACTTAGAAATAAAAAACTTAATAAAAAATATTATTGGATTAAATGAATATAAATAACATTAAAAAAGAATTTCCAATTTTTGATGAAAAAATTCAAAATAATGATCTAGTTTATTTGGATAGCGCTAATTCATCTCAAAAACCCAAGGTAGTTCTGGATAGAATAAATGATTTTTACTCTAAGCAATTTTCAAATGTAGGAAGAAGTATTCATTATTTAGCTGTAGCAGCTACAAATTTATATGAAAATACAAGGACTTCTGTTCAAAAGTATATAAATGCAAAAGATAAAAATGAGATCGTATTTACCAAAGGTGCTACGGAGGCCTTGAATTTAGTAGCTAATACCCTGGGTCAAGCAATCTTGGAACCTAATGATGAAATTTTAATTACAGAATTAGAGCATCATTCAAATTATGTTCCATGGCATTTTTTAAGAAAATCAAAAAATATTAAAATAAAATTTGCAGAGATTAATGAAGATGGGGATATACCAATAGAAAATATAGAGAAAGAAATTACAGAAAAAACTAAAGTAATAGCTATAACTCATTTATCAAATGTTACTGGCGCAGTTTTACCAATCAAAGAGATAACTCAATTAGCGCACTCAAAAGGTATTGTCGTCGTAGTAGATGGATGTCAGGGAGGACCACATTTAAAATTAGATATGCAAGACTTAGATTGTGATTTTTATGCAATATCATGTCATAAAATGTACGGTCCAACAGGTCTTGGAGTTTTGTACGGGAAAAAGAAATGGTTAGAGCAACTTCCACCATATCAAGGGGGCGGAGGTATGATTAATGAAGTAAAAAAAGATAGGATTTCTTATGGAGATCTTCCAAATAAGTATGAAGCCGGAACCATGGCTACAGCACAAGTCATTGCGTTTAATGAATCAATAAAGTTTTTGGAAAGTATTGGAATTGAAAATGTAATTAAGCATGAAAAAGAATTAATAGAATACGGCCAAGAAATTTTAAAAAAGAATAATTCTGTGAAATTAATTGGAAATCCTAAAGAGCGAGGTGGAGTATTATCTTTTACTGTAGAAGGAGTTCATCCACATGATATTGCAACTATTCTAGATGAAACTGGGGTTGCTATAAGAGCAGGTCATCATTGTTGTCAAATACTTCATGACAAATTAGGCATACCTGCAAGTGCACGTGCATCACTAGGAGTTTATAACACTAAAGATGACTTAGATAAATTGAATGAAGGTATTAATAATTGTAAAAAAGTATTTGATTTAAAATGAACTTAAAAGAATTATATCAAGAAATAATTTTAGAACATGGAAAGAACCCTAGAAATTTAGGAAAAACAGAAAATTTTAATAAAGATGCAAAGGGTAATAATCCATTATGTGGGGATAATGTACATGTGTATTTGAAATTAAATGATCAAAGAAAAGTAGAAGATATTTCTTTTGAGGGAAGTGGATGTGCAATATCAATGGCATCAGCCTCTATAATGACTGATTTGATAAAAGGAAAAAGTGATAATGAAGCTAAAGAAATAATTGAAGATTTTTTAGGAATGATAAAAGAAAACCCTGAACTTAAAAATAATATTTTGAAAGAAGATGATAAAACAAAATTAATGTGTTTATCAGGTGTAAAACAATATCCAATGAGAGTTAAATGTGCTACTTTATCATGGCATACGTTAGTGTCTGCAATGGAAAATGATGGAAAAGAAATAACTACAGAAAAATAATTATGGATATTAAAAACAAAATAATTGAAGAAATCAGGAAAATTTACGATCCAGAATTACCAGTGAATATATATGAACTTGGTTTAATTTATGATATAAAAGTAAATGGTCGTAAGGCTGATATTAAAATGACTTTAACTACACCCAATTGTCCGGTTGCAGAAAGTTTACCGAAAGAGGTAAAAGAGGGTGCTATGCAAGTAGAGGGAATAGATGATGTAAATCTCGAATTGGTGTGGGACCCTCCTTGGAATAAAGACATGATGTCAGACGCAGCAAAATTGGAGTTAAATTTGTAATGAACCCTATTATTAAATTAAGTGACAATGCAGCTTTAAGAATTAAAGAAATAATGTCGAATGCTGAAAAGAATGCGGTTGGTGTAAGAGTTTCAGTAAAATCAGGGGGTTGTGCAGGTATGTCTTATGTTATGGAATATTCAAAGGAAATTAATCCAAATGACGAATTGATCGAAGACAAAGGAGTAAAGGTTTATATTGATTCGGCTGCAGTTATGTACCTTTTAGGAACTGAAATGGATTATAAAAAAGAAGACTTTTCATCGTCATTTGTCTTCAATAATCCCAATGAAACCGAGCGTTGTGGCTGCGGAGAGTCTTTTAAAGTTTGATCCCATTTTGAACATATCAGAGTTGCAATAAACGCATAGATATGTAATATCCTATTTATGAACGTCTTTGAATTTAGAAATTTGCTAAACAGTGAAGACAGAAAAGAGAAGAGAAAAACTTTTATAAGATCTCTAATTAAATCTGTTGATACTGGTGCAAATGGAACACTTGATTACATTGTTAAAAAAGGTTCTGGCAAAAATAAAATTGCTAAAACTAGACAATAAAAATTAACAACTGTAATACATCTCAAACTCTATCGGATGAGGTGTGTGCTCAAAATTGTGTATTTCTTCAAACTTCAATGCAATATAAGCATCAATTTGATCATCAGTAAATACATTCCCTTGTTTTAAGAAATCTCTATCTTTATCAAGACTTTCCATTGCTTCTCTTAAAGATCCACAAACAGTAGGAATTTTTTTAACTTCATCTTCTGATAAAGCATAAAGGTCCTTATCAAAAGATTTACCTGGATCAATTTTATTCTTAATTCCATCTAAACCAGCCATTAACATTGCTGCAAAAGTTAAATATGGATTACCAGCCGCATCACCAAATCTAATCTCGCACCTAGCTGCTTTCTTACTTAATGTAATTGGAATTCTACATGATGCTGATCTGTTTCTTGCAGAGTAAGCTAATAAAACTGGAGCTTCAAATCCTGGAATTAGTCTTTTATAACTATTTGTAGTAGCATTTGAAAAAGCGTTTATTGCTTTTGCATGTTTTAAAATTCCACCTATGTAATGTAAAGCTGTATCAGATAAACCTGCATATTTATCACCAGAGAATAATGCAGTATCACCTTTCCAAATCGATTGGTGAACGTGCATTCCTGAACCATTGTCACCTTTGACAGGCTTAGGCATAAATGTAGCTGTCTTACCAAAAGAGTGAGAAACCATGTGTACAGCATATTTATAAAGCTGTAAGTTATCTGCTTGGTCTACAAGCGTTCCAAAATACATTCCAAGTTCGTGTTGACTAGGGGCAACTTCATGGTGGTGTTTTTCAACTTTAATTCCCATTTCCTTCATAGCTTTAAGATATTCACTTCTCATATCTTGCTCACTATCAACTGGTGGAACTGGGAAGTAACCACCCTTAATTCCTGGTCTATGACCCATGTTGCCATTTTCATATTCTCTTCCTGAATTGTAAGGACCTTCCTTACTATCTATTTTAAATCCGGTTTCATTCATGTCATTTTTGAATCTCACGTCATCAAACACAAAAAATTCAGCTTCAGGACCAAAATATGCTTTATCTCCAATTCCTGAACTTTTTAAATAAGCCTCAGCTTTTTTAGCTGTTCCTCTAGGATCTCTTTCATAAGGATCCTTTTTAATTGCATCTAAAACATCGCAAAAAAGATTTAATGTATTATGAGATGTAAATGGATCTACAATCGCTCTGGAATTGTCTGGCTTTAAAATCATATCAGACTCATTAATAGCTTTCCAACCAGCTATAGAAGAACCATCAAAAAAAATTCCTTCATTCAACATTTTTTCGTCCACCATTTTGGCATCCATGGTTACATGTTGAAGTTTACCTCTAGGGTCTGTAAATCTTAGATCTACGTATTCGATATCTTTATCTTTAATAGTTTTTAATACATCGCTTGAACTCATAATCTCTCCTTTATAATTCTGACCGTTGTAATAACAAAAAAAGACTGATAAATAATGCTCTTTTAATTGATATCACCTATGCATTTTTTACATAAGTTTAATAGGTAATGAGCAAATTAACTAACAATTAAAAGTTGAATAATGACTTTATTAAATAAAGAGCCAGTAAAACGAGTCGAAAACATCCTTAAAGAATTTGATCAATCTCTAAATATTATTGTTCTTGAAACTTCTGCTCGAACTGCCGATGAAGCTGCTTCATCTTTAGGTTGTGAGGTAGGAGCAATTGTAAAAAGTTTACTTTTTAAAACTGAAAATAGCTTCACTTTATGCTTAGTTGCTGGTGACAAAAGAGCTTCATTAAACAGTATTAAAAAATTACTTAAAATAAAGGATGCATCTATGGCTTCAGCTGAAGATGTAAAAAATATTACAGGTTATACTATTGGAGGGGTTTCACCTGTTGGTCATTTAAGAAAAATTGAAATTTTAATAGATAAATCTTTAAGTAGATTTAGATCATTATATGCTGCTGCAGGTCATCCAAACTGCGTATTTAAAATAGATTTTACAAAATTACAAAAAATTACAAACGGACATATCGAAGAGATTACTGAATGAGACAGCCTAAAATTATTGATTACCTTTTATTGGTTTTACTTGCATTAATTTGGGCATCTGCTTTTTTTAATATTAAGATTGCAACATACTCATACGGCCCAGTTACCATTGCATTTTTAAGAGTTTTCTTTGGTGCTATTCCAGTTTTATTACTTTGTTATTATAAAAATATTAAAATAGAAGCTTTCTCAAAAGATTGGCACTGGTTTGCTATGATAGGATTTATAAACTTGGTAGCACCATTTTTTTTAATAGCTTATGGAGTTCAATCAGTTCAAAGTAACTTAGCTGCAATTTTAATGTCTACAACACCTTTAAGTTCAACTGTGCTTGGTCATTTTTATACGACAAATGAAAAATTTAATTTTATTAAAACATTTGGGATTTTGATAGGATTCTCAGGAATACTTTATTTATTTTCAGATAATCTGTTAATCGATGAAAATAACTTTATATCTGCTTTGCTAATACTTTTAGGTTCAACTTGCTATGTAGTTGGTGGTGTACTTACTTTAAAAATTAGTAAGAAAAAAAATGAAAATGTGACTGGATCTATATTAATTTGGGCAACAATAATTTTGATACCACTTGTTTGTTTTATAGAACAACCTTGGAACCTAACACCAAGATTAGACTCAACTGTGTCAGTAATATATTTAGGTCTTGTTTCAACAGGTATAGCTTGGTTATTAAGATTTAGAATCTTAGTAAATAATGGATTAATTTTCCAATCCCAAGTATCATACTTAATTCCAATTTTTGGAACAATTTTAAGTTATATATTTTTAAAAGAATTAATTACCACAAAAGTGTTAATTTCTTTAATAGCTGTTTCAGTCGGAATTTATTTTGTAAGAAAAGCTGATTACAAAAAAACTACTTAAGCTTAGAAAAAGCTTTAATATGCAAAGGTGTAGTTTCACAACAACCACCAATTATTGTAGCTCCTGCATCTTTAAATCTTTTTGCAAACTCTAGCATTTTTTCTGGGGTCAAATCTTTTCGTACTCCAAGAAATTCATTTGGATTTCCTGTTTTGCTTTTATTGTATGCTCCAGTATAATTTGGTTTTGGATTAGTTTTAACAAAACCATTCAGTTTGAAACCAAATGGAATATTTAAACTTTTTATTTCTTTAAGATTTAAATCATAATTTTCTGGGGAAATGCATGATAAAATTATTCCTAGTAATTTTTCATGATTAATTTTGTTAATAATTTCAGAAATTTTTTCACCACTAGGTAAATTTGTACCCTCTGATATATGAGCTCCAATTAAATATGGTTTATTAAATTCTTTTATACTTTCTATAGCAATTTTAAATTCTCTTACACTGCTTAAGACATCAAAATAGAAAAAATCAATATATGGGTTTAATAGCTTTGCTTGACTATAAAAATTCTCTTTTATTTCTTCTTCTGATCTTGTATCAGCCTCATAAGTTAAATATTGAGGCGGCAATCCACCAGCAATAAAAGTTTTAGGATATTGTTTTTTTGCTTTTTGAGCTATTTCACCTGCTTTAATATTTAAATACTCATATTTATCTTCAACATTATTATCTTTTAATCTAATCTTTCTAGTTGTGAATGTAGTCGTTACAATTACTTCAGCACCAGACTTAATAAAGTCTAAATGTGTATCCAATAATAACTGATGATATTTCTCATGAAGTAATGCATTCGCACTCCACAAAGTTCCATTAGGTTCCATACCCCTAGCTAAGAGCTCCTGACCCATGCCACCATCTAAAATTCTTGTTTGTTTAAAAAAATTAATGTCCATAATATCCTCACTGTTTTAGTGCTTAAGCTTTATGCAAGGCGCACAATATAGTTCAAATGCCTGCAGATTGATTATTATGGGATTTCCATTTTAGCTGTTATTGCCCGCAATAGGATCAAATCGGCAAAGTCTTTATACTAGAATTAAAATTAAAAATCTTTGTTAATAATATCTACAAATACTGATCATTTTTTTTTAGATACAACATATAGTATTTTTTTCAATTATAAGTAGTAAATAAAATTTTATAAAAATAGACAGCACCTTCATTTACTAGTTTAATTAAGTATGGCTACTCAAAGAAAGAAAAAAGCTAAGCCAAAGACCAAGAAAAGAAAAATTAAATTGGTCAAATCATCTAGAAAAAAAATAAAGACGAAAAGAAAAGTTAGGACAAAAAAGTCTGCGACTAAGAAACGTTCAAAAAAATCTAGAAAAAATAATAAGCTTAAATCAATAAAAAAAACAAGAGGAGTAAAAAAAATGAGTGCAGAAGCTATGAAAGTGTCATCTGTATTGGATACTTCTCATTTGAAAGTTAAATTTCCATTTAAAGCAAAATATGGAAATTACATAAATGGAAAGTTTGTAGAACCAAAATCTGGAAAGTATTTTGATAATACATCTCCGATTTCAAATGAAGTAATCTGTTCAGTTGCGCGATCAAATGAAAAAGACGTAGATGCAGCATTAGATGCAGCTCACGCAGCTTTCCCAACTTGGGGCAAAACTTCAATTACGGAAAGATCAAACATTCTTCTCAAAATTGCAGATGTCATTGAGAAAAATCTTAATGTGTTAGCAACAGCTGAATGTTTAGATAATGGTAAGCCAATAAGAGAATGTATGGCTGCTGATTTACCACTAGTAATAGATCATTGGAGATATTTTGCTGGAGTAATCAGAGCAGAGGAAGGTTCAGTTGCTGAAATCAGTAACAGTGAATACTCTTATCACATTCCAGAACCACTAGGTGTAGTTGGACAAATTATACCTTGGAACTTTCCATTATTAATGGCAACTTGGAAACTTGCTCCAGCTTTAGCAGCAGGAAACTGTGTAGTGCTAAAACCAGCTGAGCAAACACCAGCATCCATCATGTTACTTATGGAACTAATTGGAGATTTATTACCTCCAGGAGTAGTTAACGTTGTAAGTGGCTTTGGTTTAGAAGCTGGAAAACCACTAGCATCATCAAAAAGAATCAAAAAGATTGCTTTCACTGGTGAAACAACAACTGGTAGATTGATTATGCAATACGCATCTCAAAACTTAATACCAATTACGTTAGAGCTAGGTGGAAAATCTCCTAACATTTTCTTTGAAGACGTCATGGCAAAAGATGATGACTTCTTTGATAAATGTTTAGAAGGTTTTGCAATGTTCACATTAAACCAAGGTGAAGTTTGTACTTGTCCAAGCAGAGTGCTAGTTCAAGAGTCTATCTATGATAAGTTCATGGAGAAAGCTATTGCTAGAACAAAAGCTGTTAAGCAAGACAATCCTTTAAAAATGGAAACAATGATTGGTGCACAAGCATCATTAGAACAAATGGAAAAAATCAAATCTTATCTAGATTTAGGTAAGAAAGAAGGTGCCAAAGTTCTATGTGGTGGAAATGTTGCAAAAATCAATAGTGGTTTAGAAAAAGGAAACTACATTGAACCAACTATTTTTGAGGGTAATAACTCAATGCGTATCTTCCAAGAAGAAATTTTTGGACCAGTTGTATCAGTAACTAAGTTTAAAGATGAAGCAGAAGCATTACAAATTGCTAATGATACTCTTTATGGTTTAGGTGCTGGTGTTTGGACTAGAAATGGAAATATCGCTTACAGAATGGGTAGAGAAATACAAGCTGGTAGAGTTTGGACTAACTGTTACCATGCTTATCCTGCACATGCTGCATTCGGTGGATACAAACAATCTGGTATCGGAAGAGAAACACATAAAATGATGCTTAACCACTACAGACAAGTGAAGAATCTTCACGTGTCTTACAGTGAAAAGAAATTAGGCTTCTTTTAAAAACAAACTAATATATAATGGCCCGTGAGGAATCACGGGCCATATTTTTTATGAAAGTAAAAGCAACAGACTCAGCACTTAAATTAATTGAAGAGCTCAAAGCTCAACATGGTGAAGAGCTATTATTTCACCAATCTGGTGGATGTTGTGATGGAAGTGCACCAATGTGCTATCCAAAAAATGAATATATGGTTGGCTCAAGTGATGTAAAATTAGGTGAAATTGGTGGACTGCCTTTTTACATGAATGATGATCAATATGAAAAATGGAAACATACCGATTTAACTATAGATGCAGTTAAGGGTATTGGTGGAATGTTTTCTTTAGATAATGGCACTGGAAAAAGATTTTTGACAAAATCTGAGATTTGTTTAGTCGTAGATAACGATAACAAAAAAAATTAATCATTTTAGATATTAGATGTCTGTTTATCTTAGCTCTCAAAAAATCATTAAAGATTGGATAGATTATAATGATCATATGAACGTATCATATTATCTTTTAATCTTTGATAAATATGGAGCAGATATTTTGAATAGTATTTTTAAAATGGGAGAGCATTCAGCAAAAACAACTGGCAAAAGCACGATGATTGTAGAGTCAAATATTACCTATAATCAAGAGCTCAAAGTTGATGATGAGGTTGATGTTAATCTAATTTATTTTGATCACGATAAAAAAAGACTGCAATATAAAATGGAGATGGTTCATAAAGAAAAAAAGTTTCTCGCATCAACTATAGAAGTTCTCGCTTTATATGTTGATCTAAATAGTAGAAAAGTTTCTGAATTTGAAGATGAAAAAGTAAAAATTATGGATGATTATATCCAAAAACATTATTCAAAATTTAATAATGAAAATCTTAAATTTTCTTCAAAATTAAAAAAAAATTAATATAACTCCTAGCTATTAGACCAGGAGTTAATATTAAAAATTATTTACCAACTGGTCTATAAGCAGAAGCAGCTTTTGCCGCTTTTTCTGCAGCTTTATTGAAATCAACAGCTTCCATGATATTCATATCTTCAATAGTTCCTGTTGATTGCATTAACATTTTCATTCCAGCCATAGTTTCAAAATCTGATCCCTCAATTATAGCGATGAAATCATATGCTCCTCTTAATGTCATCATCTCTAAAAGTTTTCCGCCAGCAGCTTCAGTAATTTTTTTTGCGGCTTCTTGTCTATTATCAGATGGGTTTTTTACAAAACCAGCAAGACCTTGAGTTGAATATTTACCTAATACAACAAACTTCATTTAACCTCCTATTTTTTATATTAATTATAACAAACCAAATTATTTTTAGATATGATAAATAAGCAAATGTGATTTGAGATTGGTAAAATTAATTTGTAGCTATCCTGTCTATCTCTTTTAATTCAACTTCAAGTTTATCAAGCTCTTCTCCACCTGCCATCATACTTAAAAGTTTTTCTCTAGAAATATCTTTTTTTTGAAATGTGCCCATGCTTCTACCTCTATTTAAAACTGTAAAACTATTACCAACAGGGTAGGCATGGTGAACGTTGTGAGTAATTAATATTACTGCTAATCCTTGTGAAGCAGCTTTCACTATATATTTTAAAACCATAGATGCTTGGTGTACTCCAAGCGCAGAAGTAGGTTCATCTAAAACTAAAACTTTTGCACCAAAATAAATTGCTCTAGAAATTGCCAAGCATTGTCTTTCACCACCAGACATCGTACCTACTGCTTGAGATGGATCTCTTACATCAATCCCAATCTGACCCATTCTTTCAGCAGCAATCTTATTAGCTTTTTCAATATCAAATGTCTTAAAAAAAGGTAAACCCTTTTGGGGCTCTCTTCCCATAAAGAAATTTCTAGTAACACTCATTAAAGAAACTAAAGCAAGATCTTGATATACAGTTCCTATTCCAATATCTAGAGCATCTCTCGGAGAGTCAAAAACTATTTCTTTATCTTCAAATATTATTTTACCTTCATCAGGTCTATGAACACCTGCCAAAGTTTTTATTAAAGTTGATTTCCCAGCTCCATTATCACCAAGGAGACACATGATTTCTCCTCTTTTTAATTTCATAGTCACATCTTTCAAAGCTATTACTTTACCAAAAAATTTACTGATGTTATTAAATTGAACTAAGTATTCAGACATTATTTTGTTTCTGTAACTTTTTTTCTAATATAATTATTAAACACTACAGCAATTAACATCATTGCTCCTAAAAAAACTTTGAACCAATCTGTGTCTACATCTGTATAGAATATACCCATAGAAACTGTTCCAAAAATAATTGCACCTAAAGCTGCTCCAATTGCAGAACCATAACCTCCAGTCAACAAACAACCACCAACAACTGCTGCAGCAATAGCTTCTAATTCTTTTAATGTTCCTCTCATTGTATCTGCTGATCCTGCATCTAATACTTGAATACATGCAAATATAGTTGAAGCAACTGCAGTACCAATAAATAAGCTTATTTTAACTCTTCCAACTGGAACACCAACATTTGTAGCACCAACTTTGTCACCACCTGAAGCAAAAATCCAGTTTCCATATCTAGTTTTCATAAGTATCCAAGTTGCAAATAAAGTAAGAGCAATGAACCAAATAACTGAAGGTGGAATTCCTGTTGCTAAAGGAGTACCATCAGTTCTTAACTCAATTAACTTCATTGATCCAAGCCAAGTGAACAACCATTGAAATGTATCAGTAGCAAATATCCATGCAATTGGATCATCTTCTATTAAAACCCTTAAACCAGGAACTTGCGTTCTTCCAGTTATCAATCTTGTAATCGCTAAGGTTGCTCCTCTTAATATAAATAGCATTGCAAGTGTAACAATAAATGATGGGAGTCCAGATTTGACTACCATTATTCCATTAAAATAACCGATCAAAACTGCCATAGCAAAAGCAAAAACTATTGCCATCCATAAAGGCCATCCCCAATAAATAGCTGGTATCGCAATACAGATACCAGCAAAACCAATCATAGAACCAATTGATAAATCAAATTCTCCACCAATCATCAACATGGCAGCAGCAATAGCAATAATTCCTAAGTTAGCTGATACATCTAAAAAGTTTAATGTTCCATAGGCGCTAAACATTCCTGTATCACCAGCAACAATTCCAAAAAATATGAATACTAAAATTGCCCCGCCTAAAGCCCCAAGTTCTGGCCGATTTAGTAAAACTTTTAATGGAGAAATTTCTTTAAGTCTTTCATCTTGTCCACTTTGTTTTTTGGATTGAATACTTTGTGACTTAATTGACATGTAATATTATGTGAAATTTAAAAAAAGGCCTGAGTAATATTACTCAGGCCTTTTAATTATTTTTATCTATAACCTTGAGCTGCCCACTTAATTACTTTTGAAGCATTGTCAGGAGTTACAAATCCAGGACCAGTCATAACTACACCAGCTGGCATTGTTCCCCATCTCATATATTGTCCAAAAATAGCAATTGGTAGGTAACCTTGTAAGTATTGTTGTTGGTCAATTAAAAACTCTACTTTACCTGCAGCAGCAGCTTTTAACATGTTTGGAGACATATCAAATGTTCCAAGTTTCACAGATCCAACTTTTCCAGCAGCTTCTAAAGCTTTGAGAGCCGCTTCACCAGATAAACCTGCACCTAAAGTTAGTATAGTGTCATATCCACCACCTAATTTAGCAGCAACAGCTTTTTGAATTTCAGTTGGGTCATTAGATGTACCTAAAATATCTACAGATCCACCAAAACCTTTTTTGAAACCAGCACATCTTCTATCTAGTGCAACGTTACCTACTTCATGGTTAACGCATAATGCTTTTTTACCACCAGCAGCTTTCATTTTTTGTCCGCCACCTACACCAGCTTCAAACTCAGTTTGACCAACGTGTGCACTTATTCCTAAAGAAGCAAAGTCGTCAGATCCAGAGTTCATTGAAATAACTGGAATACCAGCAGCAATTGCAGCTTTTACTGATTTTCCTAAAGCAGCAGCATCTGGTAAAGTGATCACAATACCTTTTGGTTTTTGTGATACAGCATTGTCAATTAGTTTTGCCATTTCTACCATGTCAAAAGTAGCAGGTGCTGTGTACTTACAAGATATTTTCATATCTTTACATCCAGCATCTACTCCATTTTTAGCAACAGACCAAAAAGGATCGTTTGCTTGACCATGAGAAACCACAATTATATCTACAGCTAAAGCAGATACAGACATCATTGCCCATGCAGCTAAAGCTAATATAAAGTTTTTTATTGTTTTCATTATTTTCCTCTAATTAAAGTTAACTTTTAAATATAAAATCTAATCAAAATATTATTTGGTTGTAAAGCAGACAGGTTGCATTCTACTTATGGTTGATTCAATTAAAGATTAAGTTTTTCAAACTTTTTTGATTGTAAAGATTTTTGAGCTGCATTCGCAATTATCAGAGCTTTTCTTCCCTCTTCAAATCCTGCAAGAGGTTGAATTTTCTTTCTTATAAATTTTGCAAAATCCTTTAGTTGATTTTTATAAGCATCTTTATACCTCTCAATAAAAAAATTAAGCAAAGGAGATTTGTTCGAAGTTGATTGTGCAGAATATAAAGATGTCTCGTTTTGTCTTTTATTTTCTGAAATTAACATACCTTTTGATCCAAATAATTCTATTCTTTGATCATAACCGAAACTACAATGTCTGGAATTAGTTATTATGCACTGAACACCAGCTTTAGATCTAATTATGGTAGATGCTAATTCAAAATCTTTTATTTTATCAAATCTTTTGTCTGATATGTTGCTACCAGAAGCTATTATTTTCGCAGGCTCATCATTACCAAGGTAGAATCTAACAAGATCAAAATCATGGATCATCATATCTCTAAAAATACCACCAGATTCTTTTAGATATTTCATAGTTGGTGGGGCAGGATCACGACTAGTGATAATAATTTTTTCTAATTTACCTATTTTTCCACTTAGTAATTGTTTTCTTAAATTATTGTGTGTTGGGTCATATCGTCTATTAAAACCTAATTGTATTTTTGGATTTAATCTTTTAATTTTTTTTTTGCAGGACTCAATTTTCTTAATACTTAAATCCAGTGGTTTTTCACAAAAGATAATTTTTTTATTCTTAACACCATCTAAAATAAATTTAATATGTGTTGATGTTGTTGAGGCAATAAAAATAGCTTTTATATCTTTATCTTTATAAGCCAAAGATGGATTGTTTATAGCTTTTGTTTTTAATGTTTTTGAATACTTTTTAGATAATTTTTGTTCAATGTCATAAATATATTTAAGATTAAAATCTTTACTACGCATTAAATTTTTTCCATGCATAATACCAATTCTACCAAGTCCAAATAAAGCTATATCAATCATTTAAAATTTGTATTAAAATAATAACTTAACTAAAAAAATTTCTTATGTCAGTAAAATTAGGAGTTGCACCCATTGCATGGAGTAATGATGACATGCCTGAGTTAGGTGGTGACACCTCATTAGAACAATGTTTAAAAGAAGCCAATGAAGCAGGCTATATAGGCATAGAGTTTGGCGGAAAATTTCCAAAGAAATCTTCGGAATTAATTCCAAAATTAGATCAATTTAATCTTAAACTTTGCTCAGGATGGTATGGTGCTAATCTAAGAAAAAATTCTGTTGAGGAAGAAAAAAAATCCATTCAAGAACAACTAGATTTATTTAAAGATTGTGATGCACCTTGTATAGTTTTTGCGGAAGTTTCTGGCTCTATACAAGGAGATCCTAATAGAAAATTATCAACTCGGCCTCAAATGGAAAGGGATGAATGGCAGAAGTTTTGTGAAAAAATTTCTGAACTAGGAAAATATTTAGAGGATGAAGGAATGCCTTTGGCATATCATCATCACATGGGAACAGTAATTGAAACTCAAAAAGATACTGAAAGACTTATAGAAAATACTCATGAAAGTGTAAAATTAACATTAGATACAGGACACATGTTATTTGCAAAAGGGGACTCAAAATACATATTACAAAATTATCATGAGAGAATTTTGCACGTCCATTGTAAAGATATAAGAAAACAAGTTCTTGAAAAATCTTTAAAAGAGGACTTAAGTTTTAGAGGTGCTTTCTTAGAGGGTGCGTTTACAGTACCAGGAGATGGTTGTATTGATTATCAACCTTTATTTAATGTATTAAAAAATAATAATTATTCAGGATGGTTGGTGGTTGAGGCAGAGCAGGATCCGGCAAAAGCAAATCCGTTAGAGTATGCAAAAATTGGTCATAATTATCTTACAGATACATTAAAAAAATCTGAAATTGAAATTTATAAAAATTGATTATCTATAGAGTGAAGTGAGTTCATTATTTCCGGCAGCAACACATGGAGATTTAAAACAAGTACCCACAACCCATTCAGATCCAGGATCAGGTAAAAAATTTGATGACATCACAAATATAACACCCATCTCAACTGATTGCCCCGCCTTACCTTCTGCTTTAATTCTAGGATCAGGATCAGTTTTTACTTTAGTATCCTCTGAAAAAGGATTCTCTATATTAAGATTTTTGTTTATATAATTCACAACTTTGGATGAGGACCACTCGCCATTACACGGATCACCCCAAACAGTCAATTTACCTTCATCATTATTCCCGCAATTATTTATTTCTCCATTGATAAAATCGACTACTTTCTTATGATTTTCTTTGACTAAGTTAGCTTTTGCTTCAACTGCGGGCCTTGTACTTGCGGTCCAAATCAACATCCCAACCACATATACTAATGATAACAATACTAATGCTTCTAATAGTCCAAAATTTTTAAAATTTATTCGCATAATTAAAGTTTAATAATTTTTGATTTGTCTAATTTTTTTTCAAAAAAATCAATTATATTTTGTATTGTTTCTTTTCCCATTCTTATCATGCATTCCTCAGTAAATGCAGCGGTATGAGGACTTAAAAAAACTTTATTGTTTTTTAGCAGAGGATTATCCTCTTTAGGTGGTTCTGTTTCAAAAACATCTAAACCTGCACCAAATATTAGACTTTCATTTAATGCTTTATCTAAGTCATTCTCATTAATCATTCCACCTCTTGCAGCATTAATAATTATACAATTTTTCCTCATTGTTTTAAGTAAGTCATAATTAATAATATTTTTCGTTTTTTCATTAAGAGGCATATGTAAAGAAATGGCATCCATAGATTTTACTGCTTCTGTAAGATCTTCAACTTTTTTTCCACCCAATTCCTCAATAATATCTTTTGAAACAAATGGATCATAAACAAAAACATTCATTTCAAATCCTTTGCATCTTCTAATTAAAGATTGACCAATTCTACCAAATCCAGCAATTAAAATATTTTTTTTCCAAAGTTCAATTGTTTTTGGAAGTTTGTTTCTATTAGAAAAATTTCCTGTTTTAACAGCCTCATCATACATGTTTTTTCTCTTTGATATATTGAGCAACATAAACATAACATGTTCTGCCACCGCAACAGCATTTGCTGTAGCCGTAATTGCCAAGGTGATATTTTTTTCTTTAGAAGACTTGAGATCAATATTGTCGTACCCAACGCCATGGCGAGATATAATCTTAAGTTTTTTTGATATATTGATTAATTCGCTAGATAAATTTGCTGTTCTAATTGATAGACCATCACACTCCAAAATTTTTTGTTTAATATCTTTGTCATCTATATTTTCAATAATCTCATAATCATAGTTTGGGTTATTCTTTATGAGATCTATCCCTGCTTTATGAATAGGTTGAATTATCAAAATTTTTTTTTTATCTGACACTTAAATTTAGTAAGCTTTAGAGTCTTCTTTTGATTTGATTGATTTTAATTTAGATACAGCATCTTTTGCACCTGCACTCATATACCTTTGATCGGATCCAATGGTTACCAAATTAAATCCTAAATTAAGCATTTTTTTTGCATACTCTGGACTAGCATTATGAATACCTGCAAAAATTTTATTTTTTTTTGCATGTTCCAATATATTCAAAATCTTTTCATAAGTTGGACTTCCTTCAGGATTATCAAAAGCTGGTTTTTGACCTATAGCCAGACTTAAGTCAGCAGGTCCAATATAAATTCCATCTATTCCAGGCGTACTCATAATTTCATCTAATTTATCTAAGGCTTCTTTTGTCTCTATCATTGCCATTTTTAAAATCTCATCATTTGCAAAATCTCCATAATCTGAACCTCCATAAATTAATCCTCTAATTGGTCCAAAACTTCTATACCCTTTAGGGGGATACATGCATGCTTGAACAAATTTTTCAGCTTCAAATTTGTTGCTCACCATTGGACAAATTACGCCGTAGCACCCTGCATCTAAAATTTTCATTATTTGTCCTGGTTCATTCCAGTTTACTCTTGCTAAAGGAGTAACATCTGTAGATGAAATTGATTGCAGCATTTGTAATGCATTTGGATAATCTATAACACCATGTTGCATATCAATTGTAAGCGAGTCCCAACCTTGATGAGACATTACTTCCGCTGAAAAAGAGCTAGGAATTTGTAACCAGCCATTAATTATTTGCTCACCATCTCTCATCATCTTTTTTATTTTATTTGGCCTCATTTTAAGATTTCAAACCAAGGTGAGTGTACTTTATATTAAGATAATCTTTAATTGCCATTGAACCACCTTCACGTCCATATCCAGTTTGTTTAATTCCGCCAAAAGGTGCCTCAGCTATCGCAACTGCAGGAGTATTAACCGCTACAGTACCAGTTTCCATTAATTCTGAAGCTCTGTGAGCTTTGTCCATAGAATTTGTATAAATATAACTACATAATCCTAAGTCATTATCATTAGCTCTCTCAACTACTTCATCAAAAGTTTTAAATGACAACATTGGAACTAATGGACCAAATGGTTCTTGTTTCATTATTGTAAAATTGTCCTTTACATTGTCAAAAACTGTTGGCTCATAAAAATATCCTTTGTTAAAACCTTGAGGCCTTTTTCCACCCAATAAAACTTTTGCTCCTTCCTTTTTAGTTGTTTCAACTAATTCTTCAATTTCTCCTAATCTTTTTGCAGTTGTTAGAGGACCTAACTGAACTCCTTCATCTAAACCATTACCAATTTTTAATTTTTTTGTTCTTTCAATAAACGCATTAATGAATTCGTCTTTTTTATTTTCTTGTATATAAAATCTGTTAGGTGAAATACAAACTTGACCATTATTTCTAAATTTTGCAGTAATTGCCATATCTGCAACTTTATTTATATCAACATCATCAAAAACTATAAAAGGTGAGTGTCCACTAAGCTCCATAGTGACTCTTTGAACTTTGTCTGCGGCCTTTTTTAAGATTAATTTACCTACTCTTGTTGATCCAGTAATAGAAACCTTTTTAATAATATCAGACTCTAACAACTCATTTGAAATACTTTCAGGGTCTCCTGATAATAAGTTTACAACTCCAGGAGGGACTCCCGCTTCTTTACAAATATCTACTAACTCCATTACTGTTCCTGGAGTAATTACATCAGGCTTACAAATTACTGAACATCCGGCAGCTAATGCTGTTGAAATTTTTCTTGCTGCTAGAATTAAAGGAAAATTCCATGGCACTAAAGCTGCTACAACTCCAACCGGCTGATAATAAACATGAACTCTGGTATCTGGAAATCGACTTTCGACTGTTTGTCCATAAATTCTTTTTGTTTCTTCAGCATTCCACTCAAAAATATCAGCAGCCCCACCAGTTTCGCCAATTCCCTCTGCCAAAGGTTTTCCAACTTCAATCGTTAACCATTTTGCTAAAACATCTTGTTTTTTTCTTAAAAGATCAGCAATTTTTCTAATAATATATGATCTCTGCCAAGGTAAAGTGTTTTTCCAAACTTCCAAACCTTTCTCTGCAGATTTAAGAGCTTTTTGAACATCTGCTGAAGACGCTTTAGACGCTTGGCCAATAATTTCTTCCGTAGCAGGATTTATAACATCGTAAGTTTCTTTTTTTTCCGCTTGTTGCCACTTACCATCAATGAACTGCCCAAATTTACTATACATAATTTTTATTTTATGGTTAATTAAGCGAAATTTTAAGAGAATATATCTATAATTATGAAAAAAATAAAGCTTACATGTGCTCATGCAATTGTAAAGTTTCTGACTTCTCAAAAAATTCTTATCGATGGTAAAAAAGAACCTTTATTCGCTGGTGCTTTTGGAATATTTGGTCATGGTAATGTAGCTTGTTTAGGACAAGCTTTAGAGGAAAATAAAGATAAACTTCCAACTTATAGAGGTCATCATGAGCAAAACATGGCTTTAACAGGAATTGCTTACGCTAGAGCAAAAAGAAGAAAACAAGTATTTGTAGCAACAAGTTCTGTAGGCCCTGGTTCTACAAATATGGTAACAGCTGCAGCAGTTGCGATGAGTAATAGACTGCCAATTTTATTTCTTCCAGGTGATACTTACGCAAACAGGATGCCTGATCCAGTTTTACAACAAGTAGAACATTTTAATAATCCAGGAATTACTCAAAATGATGCTTTTAAACCAGTTACAAAATATTTTGATAGAATAACTAGACCAGAACAAATTTTACAAACATTTCCCCAAGCTGTACAAGTTTTATTAGACCCAGCTGATTGTGGTCCAGTATGCATATCTTTATGTCAGGATATACAAGGAGAAATTTTTGATTATCCTGAGGATTTTTTTAAAGAAAAAATCCATAATATACGAAGACCAAGACCTGATGATTTTCAAATTAAAGAGGCGGCTGAAAAAATTAAAAAATCAAAAAATCCAATCATAATTTCTGGTGGAGGTGTTTTTTACTCAGACGCAATGGAGGAACTTTCTACTTTTGCAGTTAAACACAATATACCTGTAACACAAACTGTAATGGGTTATTCTTCTATGAAAAGAGATCATTCTCATTTTTTAGGACCTATTGGAGGTTTAGGAGGAAAAGCAGCAAACAACTTTGCAAAAAAAACTGATTTAGCGATTGCTATTGGAACTAAGTTAGGAGATTTCACAACCGGGTCATGGTCCAATTTTGAAAATCCAAATTTTTCATTAGTATCAATTAATGTTGCAAGATTTGATGCTAGTAAGCATATGGCACAATCAATTATTGGAGATGCAAAAGTTTCTTTAAATGAACTATCGCAAGCCTTAGGTGATTGGAAAGCATCCGAGGAATGGCATAAAAAATCTAGAGATGAACTTAAATCTTGGAATGAATATGTTGATAAAGAAAGTGGGCCAACTAATCAAAATCTCCCAAGTTACGCTCATGCAGTTGGTGCAATTTATAGAAACTCTGATCCAAGTGATATCGCTGTCACTGCAGCTGGAGGTTTGGTAGGTGAAGTTGTTCAAATTTGGAGACCAAGAGAACTTAATACTCATGAAACAGAGTGGGGCTTTAGTTGTATGAGTTATGAAATTTCTGGAGCTTTAGGAATTAAAATGGCCAACCCAGACAAAGAAGTTATCACATTTGTAGGTGATGGATCATATTTACTTTATAATTCAGATATATATTCATCTGTAATAACTAATAATAAACTAATTGTAATTGTCTGTGATAATGGTGGTCACGCTGTCATTAATAGACTTCAATTATTTAAAGGTGGAAAAGAATTTAATTGTTTGTTTGAGAGTTCAAATGTTTCAAATTTAGTAAAAGTAAATTTTGCAAAACATGCAGAAAGTATGGGGGCAAAGTCTGAAGAGGTAAGTTCTATCAGTGAATTAGAGGAAGCTTTCAAAAGAGCGAAGAAATCAAAAGTGACTTATGTTATTTCAATCAAAACTCATTCGTATCAATGGCTTGAGGGATCAGCTTATTGGGAAAGTCCAACTTTAGAAATTCCCAAAACCAAAGAAAATGAAAAAGCTCTAAAATTACACAAAGAAGGTAAAGCAAAACAAAGACAGGGAGTATAACCCTAATGAGTAAAGTATTTAAAGTTGGCTTAATTGGTTGTGGTCATATCGCAGAAACATATTTCAGAGCTCACAAATATTTCAAAAATTTTAAAATCATTAAATGTGCAGATGTTAAAGAAAAAGCAGCTAAGAAATGTGCTAAAATTTATAAAATTAAAGCAGTTTCAGTAAGTAATTTACTAAAAGATAAACAGGTTGAAATAATATTAAATCTAACCCCTCCAAAAGTTCATTACCAAATTGCAAAAAAGTCTTTGTTAAATGGTAAACATGTATACTCAGAAAAACCACTAGCAATTAATTTAAAAGACGGAAAAGAATTACTAAAGCTCTCAAAAAAAAAGAAATTATATTTAGGAAATGCTCCAGATACTTTTTTAGGAGGAGGCAATCAAAAATCGAAAGAATTATTAGAAAGCAAAAGTATAGGCAAAGTAAATTTAGGTAATGCGATTTTTGCTTTTCCAGGGGTTCAATCTTACCATCCAAACCCAGAACCATGGTTTGCAAAAAAAGAAGGTGGTCCAGTAATTGATATGGGACCTTACTATCTCACTGCATTAGTAAATTTATTGGGTCCAGCCAAAGAGGTAAAAGCAGCAAGTTTAATGAAAGGTTCACGATTTAGAACAATTGGTATTGGTCCTAAAAAGGGAAAAAGAATTAAGGTAGAATGTCCAACGACATATTTTACAACAATCATATTTGAAAATGGAAGCATAATCAGACTCACTTTATCTTTTGATGTTATAGCCCATCAAAGAAATCATATTGAACTTTATGGAACCAAAGGTTCAATGATTGTGCCAGATCCTAATATGTTTGGTGGTTCAGTTTATGTTTGTAAAAAATTAGGAAGCCCATGGAAAGAATTTAAAACAAATCAAATGCCGCTAGGAAAAATTAATATTAGAACGCAAAGTTCTAGAGCAAATGAGTCACCTACTAACGCTAATTACAGAGGAGTTGGTCTTGCAGAAATGGCTTATTGTATTGATAAACAAAAGATACATAGATGCAATGGAGAAGTATCTTTGCATGTTCTTGACTTGATACAATCAACTATGCAATCCGCTAAAACAAATAAACCAATTAGACTTAGTACAACATGTAAAATTCCAAAACTTTTTATTAATAAAGAAATAAATAAATTAATGAGATAAAATATGCAGATTGGTATTGATCTTGGGGCAAGTAAAATAGAGTATGTATTATTAGATGATGTTGGCAATGAGCATCATAGAGAAAGAACCGAAGTTCCCAAAAATTATAAAGATACATTATCCATAATTAAAAAAATAGTTATCGAACTTGAGCGTAAAGCTGGTAAAGAATTACCAGTGGGTGTATGTCATCCAGGGATTCATTCTATTCAAACAGGACTAGTTAAAAATGCGCCTAATTCTTTTTGGATAAATGGCAAACCTTTACAAAGAGATTTACGGAGTGAGATTGGTAAAGAAATTTATTGTGAAAATGATGCAAACTGTTTTGCTTTATCAGAGGCAATAGATGGTTCTGGAAAACACTATAAAATTGTTTTTGGGGTAATTCTTGGATCTGGTGTTGGAGGCGGTTTAGTTATAGATAAACGAATTGTCAATGGACCTAATGGGATTACTGGAGAATGGGGGCACAATCAAATACCGAGTGCTTGTATTGAAGGTGTTCAAATAAAAAAAACCAATTTAAGAGCTGGGGAAATAGAAAACTTTGTTGCGGGTATAGGTATTTCTAAAGCGTTCAAAAATGAGTTTAAAAAGGATTTATCTGCCCAAAAGATATTTGAGATGCATAGAAAACTTGATTTAGATGCAGAAAAATTAATTGATAAATATAAAGATCAACTCGCCATGTCTTTAGCGACTGTTGTTAATATTATTGATCCAGATGTGTTTGTTTTCGGGGGCGGGGTATCTAACGAAATAAATTTTTTAGATGAAATTAAACAAAAAATGAAAAAATTTGTAGCAGGGGGTGAATTTGAGGGGACTTTCTTAAAACCTAAATTTGGTGATGCAAGCGGTGTTCGGGGTGCAGCTCGATTAGCAAGAACCGCAAATCATTGACTAGTGAATAAAATTCATTTACTACAAAAGTAACTAATTTTTTTAGTCCAGGAAGAAAAATATGAAATTATTAAGAATAGGTGAAACTGGATCTGAAAAACCTGCATTAATTGATAATGAAAATAAATATAGAGACCTATCCTCTATTATTGATGATTTAAATCCTGAGACGTTAAATTTTGAGACTATCAAAAAAATAAAAAATCTAGATCTAAATTCACTTCCATTGATTGATAGTAAGCAAAGAGTTGGACCCTGTGCAACTAAACCAGCAAATTTTATTGCAATTGGTTTAAATTACAAGGCACATGCTGAGGAAACAAATTCTGATGCCCCAAAAGAACCGATTGTTTTTAATAAATCACCAAATTGTATTGTTGGGCCAAACGACAGTATTGTAATACCAAAAAATTCAAAGTCTTTAGATCACGAAGTTGAAATTGCAATGGTAATTGGAAGTAAAACCAAATATGTAAAAGAAGATGAAGCTCAAGACTTTGTATTAGGTTATTGTATTTGTAATGATATAAGTGAGAGAGAATGGCAAAAAGATAGAGGTGGTCAATGGGTAAAAGGAAAATCTGGAGACACCTTTGGTCCATTGGGTCCATATTTGGTAACAAAAGATGAAATTGATGATTTATTTAATCTAAATCTATCATTAGATCTTAATGGAAAAAGAAGACAAACTGGAAATACCAGTTTAATGATATTTAATTTTAATTTTTTAATTTCACATATTAGTCAATTTATAACTTTAATGCCGGGTGATATTATTACGACAGGCACACCAGCGGGAGTAGGAATGGGGATGACACCACCAGATTATTTAAAAGATGGTGATGAAATGATTTTAAGAGTAGATAATCTTGGCGAACAAAAATTGAAAGTTGTTAAAGAAAAATAATGATTGAATTAATTATTGCATTTGGAGCTGGATTGATAAGTTTTTTATCACCATGTGTTTTACCACTCATACCTGGTTATATTTCTTATATTTCTGGAAGTTCTATAGATGAACTTGTTGATAAAAAGCACATCAATTTATTTCCAATTATTCTATTTACAGTTGGCTTTTCTTTAGTCTTTATAACTTTTGGAGCAGCCTCAACTTTTCTTGGACAAATTTTTCTAGAGAATTCTTATGAATTAAGAATAGCTGCAGGACTAATAATAATAATCTTATCGCTTCATATAATTGGAATAATAAATTTAAAATTTTTAAATTATGAAAGGAGAATTCAAACAAATATTAATAAAAGTATATTTAGCCCAATATTAATAGGAATGGCATTTGCATTTGGTTGGACACCATGTATTGGACCTATTTTAGGATCTATTTTAGTTTTAGCCGCAACTGAAGAGAGTTTAAGCCAAGGAATATTGTTGTTATCCTTTTATTCTATTGGATTAGCTATTCCGTTTATCTTATCAGGTTATTTAATTCAAAGGTTCCTTATCTTTTCAAAAAACTTTAGAAAGAATATTAATTTAGTGTCAAAAATAGGTGGAATAATTCTATTAATTACTGGTATTTTAATATTAACTAATCAATTGCAAGCCTTGGGATATTATTTATTAAATATTTTTCCATTCTTACAAAATTTTGGGTAAATTAAATTATGAAAATTTATCAAATAGACTCTAGTGCTAGAAAAGATGGCTCAACTTCAAGAGCTTTAGCAAAAAAACTTTTGGATAAAATAAAAAAACCTGATGATGAAGTTATATATAGAGATCTAAATGATGAAATGGTTTTTGTGTCTAATTTAACAGAGTCAGGAATGAAAATAGATCCAAAAGATCAAACAGAGACACATAAAAAAATGTTCAAACTTTCAGATACACTTGTTAAAGAATTAAAAGAGAGTGATATTATAATAATTTCTGCTCCAATTTATAATTATGGACCTCCAGCAACTTTAAAAGCCTGGTCGGATCTTGCAGCCAGAGTAGGGGAAACTTTTAGATTCAAACCAAACGGAAGAAGAGAAGGGTTATTAAAGAATAAAAAAGCTTATTTAGTAATTACTTCCGGTGGAACAAAACTAAATAGTAATGAGGATTTTCTTACTCCTTGGCTGAAGTTTATTTTAAATTTTTTCGGTATAGAAAAGGTTGAGGTAGTAAGTGCAGACCAAATGTCACTAGATTATGAAAAATCAATAAAAGAAGCTGAGAAACAGATAGAAAATTTATCTTAATAATTAAATTTTCTTTTTAAATGTTTAAGCCTTCCCTCAGTGCTATCATAATCAATATAACATCCCTGAAGAAAACGATTTCCTTCATTAGCATCATAAGTGGTTCTACCATGTAACAATCTATAGTTATCCATCATTAACAGATCACCTGGAAGAAGTTTAAATTCTATTCTGTAATTTTCTGAATTATAAAGTTCAGATATTTTTTTTCTCGCAGAATAAAATAAATCTAATTTTTCTTTATCAATTAATGGAACAAAATCTAATCGTGGACTAAAACGCACTTGTTTAAAATTACCATTTTCATCTAGCTGTATCATTTCAGCCCAATCCTCTAAAATCACACTTTCATCAATAAATTGAAAACGTATCTTTACCTCAGTTAAAATTTTATAATATTCTGGAAAATCTTTTTTTAGTTTCTCAGAAACAGTATATCCATCAACTAGCGTTGACAAACCACCCGTAACTTCATTTTCAATACAGTGAAGCATTTGAATACAAGGCACAGGATTTCTATAAGGATTATCTGTATGAGGAGCCAATGGCAAAGAGGTGTAAGCTAAGTCATTTGGATTTGGTTTTGATTTTACATTAAAAAACTCACCAAAATTTGTACGCCTCACACTTCCTATTGAATTTGCAAAATCTATTATAAAATTATTTTTTGTTGGCACATTTTTAAAGATTACAAAACCATATTGATAAAAATTGACTAAGGCTTTGTACATCTCATCAGTTTCAAATAGATTATCTTTGAATTCGAAAGTATTTTGATCTTTAAATGAGGAGTCCCATTTTATTTTTTCGATTTGTTTAACATCATTAATATTTGAGAATTCCTTAAAAATATCAACTATAGCAATTTTTGTTGAAGCCCCGTCATTGAATTTAATTTCCAAAAAATCACTAGATAAGTTTAAATTTTTAATTTGAATGTTTTCTTTTAATTGAGTTGGATCGAATAATCTTTGTTGGGTAGACTTATCAACAAAATTTTCTCCATTAACCCTTTCTCTAAGCCAAAATGGGTGGATCTCTTTTTTAAGACCTTTGCTTTCAAAAAATATCTTGTTATCTTTTAACTCTAATTTCATCTATTTTTAAATCATTATTTAAAATTTTACTTTAATCAATAGTAATAAAATAGTATTAGAGCGGTGTGCAAATTTTAAAATCATCAGATTATAAACTTTATTCTAAATTCATTGAAAATTTAGCTAAGAAATTAACTAAATTTTATTACTCTAAATTAAACAAACCCTTTAAAGTATCGAACAAACTCAGAAGTGGTTATGATCCTGTCACAACTGCAGATAAGGCTTTTGAGAGATTCATTAGAAATGAGATTAAAAAAAAGTTTCCAAATCACCAAATTATAGGTGAGGAATTTGGCCACAAAAAAACTAAAAGCGATTATTCATGGGTTATAGATCCCATAGATGGAACTAGATCATTTGTGATAGGTAATCCAACGTGGAGTAACTTAATATCATTAAATTATCAAGGTAATCCAGTCATAGGTCTTGCTAATTTTCCAATTCTTAAAAAATTTTATTTTAATACCTCTTTTAATTCTGCCCATGTTTCGGAAAATGGAAAAAAAAAGAGAATATTTGTGAATCAAAAAGCTACTTATTCTAATATGAAATTGTCTGCAGCTTTTCATGGAAGTTTATCATTGAACAAACAAAAAAAAATTCCTCAAATTTTGAAAAGAATGCAGTTCCCATGTTCAGATGCTTTAAGTTATTCTCATTTTGCTGAGGGTAAATTAGATGTTGTAATTCAATGTGGAAATAAGATTTGGGATATTCATGCTTTGATACCAATCATTGAAGCTGCAAAAGGAGTAGTCTCAACTTGGAAAAATGATGATGCTAAGAAAGCTGGAAATATTATTTGTTCTGCTAATAACAGTCTTCATAAGAAAATGCTCAAAATTTTAAAACCAGTTTCTAGCTAGTTTTACCCAAGGTATTTAAAAGAATCACACCTACAATAATTAAACTAATTCCAATTATTCCATAAAGATTTGGAATTTGTTGATATTTAAAAACTCCAAATAACGTTACAGCTGTTATTGTTAAACCTCCATAGGTTGCATATGTAAAACCAACTGGAATTATATTCATGGCTTTAGATAAACAAAAAATACAAGCAACTATAGATATGATACAAAAGATAGTTGGTCCAATTATTGTAAATCCATTTGTAGATTTTAAAAAACCATTTGAAGTTATCCCAAGAATGATCGCTAAAATTAAAAAAATATAACCAGACAAATTTGCCATAAATTATCCTGTTTTACCCAGAAGGTTAACAATTAAAACTCCTGAAATAATTAATATCAAACCAATGATTGTGAAAAGATCAGGCACTTGGTTAAATTTATATATTCCAACAATCGAAGTTGCTACTATGCACAGACCAGCAAAAGATGCATAAGTGATACCAACAGGTATAGTTTTCATCACTATTGAAAGAGTAAACATGCAGCCAATTATTGTAATCGCAGTAATTAGACTAGGAACTAATAATGTGAAACCATTTGCACTTTTTGCAAAACTATTTGCTGCAGTTCCTAATATGACAGCAAGTATAAGAATTAGAAAAGCTATAACGTTACTCACAAATAAAAGATATTCTTATTTGGTAATTTTATCTACAAATTTTTTAATCGGAGGACCTACAAGAAGGGCAGCAATTATTGCAATAGGAAGACTTACTGACCATGCTTTAATAAAACGATCAACATATTCATTATCCATTCCTGTATTTATATAAGTAATAATTAATGTCATTAAAAGACTCATCCCAAATCCCATAACTAATATAAATAAAAGATTAGAATATTTTTTTGGAAACATTTTCAAATACTTTGTTTTTGTAATTCAATTTGAAGCTTTTCTATCATAATCATAGGAGACTTCATAAATGGATGAACTTTATGAGCTTCAATGTAACTATCAATGGCTTTTTGGTAGTTTTTTAAAGCTGTCTGAACTAAACCTTGGCCTGTTAGTGCACCGAAATGTCTTTTTTCAATCATAAGCACTTTATCAATATCAGCTTGTGATAATTCATATTTACCCATCAAATATAGTACTGTTGCTCTTTTATTCCATGCTTCAGCCCAATTGGGATCAAGCTCAATCACTTCAGTAAATTTATCATAAGCAGCATCAAGTTTATTATCCATCATTGCAGATGAACCATCAGCTAATAACTTTGTTAAATTATTTTTTGATGGGTGAGTAGTCCAAAGATCCCAAATTTTATCTTCTATCTTTTTGGAATTTTCAAAATTTAGAGCACTTTTTAATTGAATAAATAATTTATCAATTTCCTTTTTATTATCATCAGCGAATAAAGATGATGAAAATAATAAAATAAAAAAAACAAATAAAATCTTTTTCACTTCCTTAGGTGTATATCTTATCTGCTAAACCGTAGCATAAAATTGCACTCATAACCGTAAATACAAACGGTGCAATAACACCTTCGTTTGTAGTTTTCTCGTTCACACCTGTTTTATCTATTTTAATAGAATAAAAATTACATAAAAAAATACACAGATTATTTATAAAAACTAAATTTAAGAATCCCCATGTATTTTCCAAACCCCCTGGTCTTATAAAACCTACATAGATTGACATTAAAAATACAGCAAGCATGAACGCTCCTGCCATTCTAATCATTATTGCTCCACTTGGATCTATACCAAATCTTTCCATGAAGCCTTTAGTGCCAAAAATAGTTTGAAATGCGTAAACACCAACTCCAATAAAGTGAACTAAATAAATTATTAAATAAAATATCCCATTAAATTTTTCTAACATTTTTTTTCCTTTATTAAATTAATATAAAGATTGCTTAATAAATCTTCCTCTTAAGCGTTATAGTCCATCACTTGGTCAGTACACTCAGTAAATTTATGAGGCTCAAAGAAATCATTCATTTGACCTAATTGATTATTGATATCCGCTTCACTGTTAGCTTTCCACCAGCAAAACATTTGCATTGTATCACCTGGGGTGTTCCAAGTCATTTGGCATGCTGCTTTATCACTTGTCATTGATTTAACAATATCTTCCATTTTCATTGAAGCTACTGTTTCATTAAATTTTGCTTTCATCTCTTTCGATTTGAAAGTGTGAGTTACCATATAGTTTTTCATTTTCTCTCCTTAATATAAAGTTTGAACTACTTTTTTTACTCTTTCAGCTCCATTAGGAACTAAAGCTTCAACAAACGTATGACATTTGTCAGTTATAGCTTTGTCATATTTTGAGCCATAATGTTTATCTACTGCTTTGTTTACTCCAGCATCCCAATCTTTTTCTGGAATACCTATTTCAAGAGCGTAGGTTTTTAAAACTTTCACAGTTGAAATTGATTTTTCTTTCATTCCATACTCAAATTTTTCACCTGATGGAAGAAAGTAATTAGCCATATAAATACCAACACAATCCCATGCTTTTGATTTATCTTTGTCACTCATTTCTGCATTCGCAGATGTAAAGATGAAAAAAGATAAAACTAAAATAATTTTTTTCATAATTCTCTTACGTTAAATAATATTAGTATAAAAATGTAACCGTTTTATTACATGCCTGGTATGCGTTATTATAACCAGCTAGGAATGGGAAGGTTTTTTTCCTTTAAAAAAGATTTATTAAACATCTTTGAGTTGTATTTATCTGATCTATCACAGAGAATTGTTACAATTGTTTTTCCTGGACCCAGCTCTTTTCCTAATCTAATTGCACCTGCAATATTTACTCCACAACTAGTTCCTAAACTTAATCCCTCATTTTGTATTAAATCATAAAGCACAGGTAAAGACTCTTGATCACTGATTGAAAAAGCACCATCAATTTTAGCTTCAGCAAAGTTTTTAGTTATTCTGCTTGAACCGATACCTTCAGTTATTGATCCACCTTCAGCTTTAAGTTCACCATTCATAATGTGATTATAGAGTGCAGAACCTGTTGGATCTGATAAATAAATTTTTATATTCTTATTTTTTTCTTTGAGAAATTTACTTACACCACCGATGGTGCCCCCTGTTCCTGATGCACAGACAAAGCCATCTACTTTACCATCAGTTTGTTCCCAAATCTCTGGTCCAGTTGTTTCGTAATGACCTTTTGCATTAGCAGTGTTATCAAATTGATTTGCCCAAACTACACCATTGTTATTTGTACTTTTTAATTCTTCTGCAAGACGGCCCGCAACTTTTACATAGTTACCATCATCCTTATAAGGCTTGGGTGGTACCAGTCTAAGATCTGCACCAATATTTTTTAAAGTATCTTTTTTTTCTTGGGTTTGGTTATCATTCATTACAATAATTGTTTTATAACCTAAAGAATTTCCTAAAAGACATAAACCAATTCCAGTATTACCTGCAGTGCCCTCAACAACAATTCCACCTTCAGAAATTAGTTTTTTTTCTTGTGCATCTTTTATTAGTGCAAGAGCAGCTCTATCTTTAACGGATCCACCTGGATTTAGGTACTCCGCTTTTCCATAAATATTACATCCAGTGATCTCAGAGGCTGCTTTTAATTTTATTAAAGGCGTATTGCCAACTGACTCAATAAAGTTATTTTTAATTTGTGACATTAATCTTTATCTTTATCAGTAACAGCATAAGGTTGAAATCCTTTTGTAGCATCACCAACTCTTGTAGCTGGAATTCCTACCATTATTGATTTCTCAGGAACATTTTTAGTAACCACTGCATTAGCACCGATTAAGGAATTCTTACCAATTGTTATTGGTCCTAAAATTTGAGCACCAGATCCAACAACAACATTATCTTCTAAAGTTGGATGTCTTTTAATATTTCTTTGATCATTGGTGTTTATACTTGGAGCAATCCCACCTAATGTAACATTGTGATAAATTGTAACGTTATTGCCAATATCAGAGGTCTCGCCAATAACAACTCCCATACCGTGATCAATAAATAAATTTTTTCCAATTTTTGCTTTTGGATGAATTTCTATTCCTGTTAAAAATCTTGAAAATTGAGAGATAATTCTTGCAACCAAATCAAATTTTGCAATCGCAAAAAAATTTGCAATTTTATGAAAAAAAATAGCCTTAACTCCTGGGTAAGTTAAGATAAGACTTAACTTAGATTTTGCCGCAGGATCTCTGTCTATTATAGATTGTAAAAAATCACTCATATAATTTTGTCAGCTTGATAAAAATATTTAATCTCTATATAGTGACAAAAAACAGTATTTAAAGGAGTAATAATGTACAAAAACACAAATTGTTTTCATCTAGCAATCCCATGCGGAGATCTAGAAACAGCAAAAAAATTTTATAGCGAAACTTTAGGCTGCAGACTTGATAATTCAGCACAAGAATGGGCTGATGTTGATTTTTGGGGAAACGAACTAACTCTCCATGCAAGTGAGCACAAACTAGATAATGAGAGACACGATGTTGATATGGGAAATGTTTCAGTTCCACATTTTGGAGTTCATTTATCAAGAAAAGATTTTGATACTTTAAAAAATAGATTGAAAGAAAAAGGCACAAAATATTACGATGAACCTTATCTAAGATTTAAAGGAACAAAATACGAGCAAGAAACATTTTTTGTAAAAGATCCTAACGAAAATATTCTAGAGATTAAAACTTTAACAGCTAATCCAGAATAATCTGAATTTAGATGGAATACCTGGTATTAGGTTTTATTACCGGGCTTAGTTTAATCTTAGCTATTGGCGCTCAAAATATCTTTGTAATAGAACAGGGGCTTAAAAAACAGTATGTTTTTTTAGTCTGTTTAATTTGTTCCTTTTCAGACCTAATTTTAATATTTTCAGGTATTCTTCTATTCCACTTTTTCCATCAATACTTCAATATATTTGTAGAACTAACTTTAAACATCTGTTTAATAATTTTTTTAATCTATTTTATATATTCAAAAATCAAATCTTTTAGCGTTAGTGCTAATTTTAATATTGAAAAAAAAGATACCACCAGAGCCAAGATTGTATTGAAGACCCTTGGTTTCACTTATCTAAATGCACATGTTTATTCTGATACAGTTTTCTTTTTGGGAAATTTTTCTAAAAATTTTTTATTTGATGAAAAAATTTACTTTGGCATTGGAGCATCTATAGCTTCGTTTATATTTTTCTTTTTACTGGGTTATTTATCGGTATATTTTTCAAGGTATGCTCAGAGTGATAAAATATGGAAATATATTAACGGACTCATTATCAGCTTTATGTCGTTGCTCACAATTTATATAATAAAAGAAACGGCATATTTTCTTTAGCTAGTAACATTTTTGAATGACAATTATAGCGCATGTTAAAATCTTAATTTCAAATTAATTTGATTGATATGCTTTTAAGAAGAAAAATTTTAAAATTGTTGGGACTTTCTATACTTTTTGTATCATTACCTTATCAACTGTTAAGATCAGCAACAAAAAAAATTATAAATCCTGATCTCACTAAAGCCCAAAAAGATATAATGTTTAACGAGGGTACTGAGAGGCCGTTTACCAGTGAATTACTTCAAGAAAAAAGAGATGGCTTTTATCATTGTGCGAATTGTGGTGCAAAATTATTTTCATCAAAGTCAAAGTTTGATAGTGGAACTGGTTGGCCATCTTTTTCTGAGGCTTTACCAGGTGCTTTTAAAACTAAGATTGATTATTCCTTTGGCATGAAAAGAATTGAATATCATTGTGCAAATTGTGGTGCACATCATGGTCATGTTTTTTTAGACGGACCTACTGCTACTGGTAAAAGATTTTGTAATAATGGATTGTGTTTAATTTTTATTCCAGAGAATTAATTAGAAAAACCATATTTTCTTAGTCTTACATCACCTGTCCTTGCATGAGCTTCCATTCCTTCATATCTAGAAATTCTAGCTGCAGCAGCACCAACTAACTCAGTAGATTCTTTAGTCATTCTTTGAAAACTTAATGTTTTAATAAATTTTCCAACAAACAATCCACCTGTATATCTTCCTGCACCTTTAGTTGGTAAGATATGATTTGTACCAGAACATTTGTCACCGTATGCAACAGTTGTTTCTTCACCCACAAATAACGATCCATAATTTGTTAATCTTTCATGAAACCATTTTAAGTTTTCGGTCTGTACTTCTAAATGTTCAGGTGCATATTCATCACTGACTTTAACTATTTCTTCATTAGTGTCACAAAGAATTACTTCACCATAATCTCTCCAGGCTGCTTCAGCACTTGTTCTAGGGACTTCTGGAAGTTCTGCGATTAATTCTGGAACTCGTTTCATCACTTTTTCGGCTAACTCTTTACTTGTTGTATAAAGCCAACATGGCGAGTTATATCCATGTTCTGCTTGTCCTACTAAATCTACAGCAACAATTTCTGGATCAGCTTTAGCATCTGCTATAATTCCTATTTCAGTTGGTCCTGCAAATAGATCAATACCAACTTTTCCATATAAAATTCTTTTAGCCTCAGCTACAAATTGATTTCCTGGGCCAACTATAATATCTGCAGGAGGATTTTTAAATAATCCATTGGTCATTGCTGCAATTGCAGGAACGCCACCTAAATTTAAGATAACATCTGCACCGCAAAGATCAGCCGTGTATACAATAGTAGGGTGGGCACCAACACCTTCTTTAGGAGGACTACATGCAATAATATTTTTTACTCCAGCAACTTTTGCTGTAGTTACACTCATTACAGCAGAAGCAATGTGAGCATATCTTCCGCCTGGAATGTAGCAACCTGCTGTATTTACAGGTACTAATTTTTGACCCGCATACAAACCATCAGAAAGCTCTACTTCAAAGTCTTGCCCATAATTTTTTAATTGTGCTTCAGCAAATTTTCTAACTCGATCAAATGAGAACTGAATATCATCTTTGGTTTTTTGATCTAAAGTTTTTTTAATTTCCTCAATTTTGTCTTTTGATACTATAATATCTCCATCATATTTATCGAATTTTTTAGTTAAATCGATGCAACCTTGTTCTTTTGTTGTTTCGATATTCTTTAGTAAATCTTGAACTATTCCAGTTGTCTTATTGTCGTCAGTTGACGATGTTTTTGGAGATTTTTTTAAATAAGTAATTGCCATTAATAAACTTTTATAATTGGTAGCTATTTAAGACAAATATAATTTTAATGCAATCAAACATTTAATCTAATGCAACTACAGCTGCAGCAATCGAAGCTAATCTAGCAGGTGCTTCATCTGAACGACTGGTTATCACCACAGGTACTTTACCACCTATAACTACTCCAGCAGCACATGCACCACTAAAATAGATCAACATCTTTACTAATGCATTACCTGTCTCAACACTAGGTACCAATAAAACATCTGCAATTCCTGCAACATCATTTTTAATACCTTTAATAGTTGCAGATTTTTTTGAAATACTATTATCGAAAGCCAAAGGTCCAAATACATCTGCATTTAAATTTTCTTTCTTTGCGAGGTTTGTAATCTCCTCAGCTTCTTTAGAACTTGGAACACTGTCCAAAACTTCCTCTGTTGCAGATAACACTGCAATTTTTGGTCTTTCAATTCCAATTCTGTGAGAAAAATTAATCACGTTTTTTAAGATATGCATTTTGGTTTTTACATTTGGCAAAACATTTAAAGCGCCATCTGTAATTATCAAAGGTTTATCATCTTTTTCTAAAGTCATGTGCCATATGTGACTTAGTCTTGTTTTACCTAATAAGTTGTATTCTCTTTTTAAAACTTCTTTCATCAAGATATCTGTATGGATGTGACCTTTAACTATAATTTTAATTTTTCCTTCACTAGCAAGTTTTGCAGCTATACCCGCTGTATTATTTTCAACTGGTTCATTTATTATTTCATATTTTGAAATATCCCACTTAATATCTTCAGCACATTTAATAATTTCTTTTTCGTCTCCTATAAAAATTGGATCAATTAAATTTTCTTTAACTGCATCTTGAACAGATAACATTGGTAATGGTTTTCCTGCATTAACAATACCAGCTTTTACTCCTTTATTTTTAAGTGCAGCATTCAATAGATTATTAGGAACAACAATTTCTTTATTTGAAAGCATAATTATTTCTTAAGTATTTCTAATTCGTCTTTGATAATTTTAGAAATTTTAATTTCTTTATTTAAATTCATTTTGTATCTTTTATATTTATTTTGTCCTGGATACATTATTTCTTTTACTCCTTTAACTTTAGGTAATCTTTTAACTTTTTTAATATTGTCTTTAATTCTTTTGTTATAATCTTTTACAAACAAATTTGTTTTAAATGTGATGAATAAATGCCCAATATTTTGTGGTCCACTAAAATCTTCAAAAGGATCTTTAACTCTGCCAGCGTGATTACCACCCGTCAAAACACCACTCAATATATCAACCATCCACGCTAATCCTGAACCTCTAAATCCTGCAATTGGCAACTGAACACCTTTAAGAGCTTTATTTGCATCAGTTGTTGGTTTACCAAATTTATCTAAGGCAACACCGATTGGTAGCTTCTGATTATTTTTTGATGCAAATCTGATCTTACCTCTATTTATCATTGAGATTGATGTGTCTAAAATAAAAGGTGCTTTTGATCCACTGGGAGTTCCAAAACAAATAGGATTTGTACCAAATAAACTTTTAATAGCTCCATGTGGGGCTATGGCAGGTGGGGCATTAGTATAAATCATTGTAACTAAATTTTTTTTTACAGCTTGCTCGGCATAATATCCAGAGAGTCCATAGTGACCACTATTTCTAACAGCAACTAAACCTATCCCAGTTTTTTTTGCATTTGAAATTGCTTTTTTTATAGCCATATCAGCTGCAACAAACCCAATACTATCATCGGCATCAATATGTGAAATTGATTGAGAAATCTTTTTAATTTTTATTTTAGGTTTTGGGTTAATTACTTTTTTGGATATTCGATCACAATACATCTTTAGTCGTGAAAGACCATGTCCGTAAGCGCCGACCAGTTCTGCATTAATTAAAGCTTTTGCAGAAATTTTTGCATGATCTTGATTAAGACCAAATTTTTTAAATATCTTGGTAATTTCCTTTGTTAGAATAACAGCTTTCAACTTAACCTTTTCCACGCCATGGGATTGTTTTATCAATAATTTTTCTTAGCGTTATATCAAATAACAATCCAAGCATTCCCATAATAAAAATTGTTATCCAAATTACTTCATATTGAAAATATTTTTTAGCTACATTTTCTACAAAGCCAATACCAGTAGTACCTGCTAAAAATTCTGCCGCCACCAATGTCCCCCAACACATACCTACTGCTACTCTTATACCTGTGAGTATTTCTGGTAATGAATTTGGAAAAATTACATGTCTTAATATTTGTCTTTTAGATGCCCCCAAAGAGTGAGCTGCATGAATTTTTGATAATTGAGTTCCTGATGCACCTGCTCTTGCAGAAATAATCATTATAGATAACGAGACCATGAACAATAAAAATACTTTTCCAGTATTATCAATTCCTAACACTGAAATTATAAGTGGAGCCCAAGCAAGTGGAGGAACAGGTCTATAAAGCTCAATTAAAGGATCAAAAAAACCTTTTGCAAATCTATTTAAACCCATAAATAAACCTAAAGGCACTCCAATCAATATTCCAAAAACTAAACCTAAGAAAACTCTTAAAAAAGAGTCCCAAATATGTCCGTAGGGAACAGGTACTTTAAATAAATTAAAGTCTCCTGTAACAATTTTTAGAACACCACCTTTGAAGTTTTGTTTAACTATTCCATCTTTACTATGAACAGGATATTCACCTGGCAAAATATCTGCAATCCAGTCTGGCAAAATAAAGCCAATCATTTTGCTTACATCAACCATTTGTATCCACAATAAAGGAATATCTTTGTAACCCACACTTGGTTTTGACATTAATATGAATTTATTGAACGTATCGGATGGTTTGGGCAACCATCTACCCGAACCTTGCTCAGAACAACTTGGACCACTAGCAACAATAGTTCCTGCAGGAAATAAAAAAATATCAATTAATCTCAAACCACCTTGCTCTTCTTTTTGAGCGTTATCAAATTTGACAATTGCCGCCTGCATCTTATCTAATGCATTTGGAGGGTAGATACTTGCAAATTCAATTCTTCTAGCAATTTTCACAATATTTTTTGCGTATGTTGAAGCTACTTCATCACTATCACTTAAATCTTTCCTATAAGTCTTAATTTCTTCTTTGAGCTCTTTTATCTTGCTTTTAAATTGAGGGTTATGATTTCTTAACTTGAAAAATTCTTCACTTATTAAATTTAATTCTTGAGCTGCAGTGTGAAATTTTAAACCTCTATATGTTGCAGGAACCAAGGGTACCTCTAATGTATTTTCAATAGAGCCTGAACCAGCATCCACTTTAGTAATACCCCAACCACCTTCTTCTTCCACTGCTTTCAGTCTTTCATTAAGTTCTTGTTCAGTTTCAAATGGATAATCAGGTTTTTGGAAATTTTCAGTTAATAGATTAATTTTTCCAGTGATATCATCTATTTTTTGTCGAGTTTCATTCTCAAGCAAATCTTCATTTGTAAGTAATGGGATTAGTTGATTAGTTTTACTTATATAACTAATTAGAATTGTTTTTTGTTGACTATTTAGCTCTTCAGAATTTTGGATCTCATTTTGAATTAATTTTAAATTTTTATTCTCTTTTTTGATTTGTGATGTACTTTTGAATTCTCTTTCTTCTATTGGAAATTGATATTTTAATCCAAGTAGAGAGTCATTAACTTTTGCAACTTGGCATAGCTCATTAGCGGATTTCGGATAAAATCCTTTAGCAATATCCCAGGAATAATAGAGCCAAATTAAAAGTAAAAAACTACTTCCAACAATTACCCAGTGTGTACCCCCTAACGCTCTCTCAGGATTTCCAAATACTGCGTCTACTTTTTCAGTTCTTATTAATCTTCTTCCATAAAGAATACAGCCGACTACCGCAAAGAATATTAGAAAAGTTAATATTTGAGTTAACATTTAATTATCTTTTCCCATAATTTCCTCTTCCATGTTCCAGATCATTTCAAGGATTTCTTCTCGTTTTTGAGAAAACTCTTTGTTTTTTTTAATTTCCCTCAGGTCCTCTTTTAATCCCATTGAAGCGAATGGAAGATTATATTCTTTATGTATCCTTCCGGGTCTTGGAGCCATCACATATAGTCTTTCACCTAGAAGTAAGGCTTCTTCAACCGAGTGAGTAATAAGAATAATTGTTTTACCAGTTTCTTTCCAAATTTTTAAAACTAGGGACTGCATTTTTTCTCTAGTAAGAGCATCAAGGGCTCCTAATGGTTCATCCATTAAAATCAAATCTGGATTATTGATTAGACATCTTGCAAGAGCAACTCTCTGCTGCATTCCTCCAGATAGCTGATAAGTTGGAGTATTTCCAAAACCTTTTAACCCAACAATCTCTAACCATTCATCAACTTTTTTCTGAGTTTCAATTGGATCTTCTTTTTTCATTCTTAATCCAAAGTTGACATTTTCAGCAACTGTTAGCCATTCAAACAGAGCTCCTTGTTGAAAAACCATTCCCCGTTCAACTCCTGGTCCATCAATTTCTTTGTTATTTAAAGTAATACTTCCTGAAGTTGGTCTAATAAATCCTGCAGTAATATTTAATAATGTAGTCTTTCCACAACCAGATGGCCCAAGAACAGTAAGAAGTTCTCCTTTCTTAAGAGTAAAATTTAAATCTTTTAATGCATGAACAGTTTCTCCTTTAGGAGTTTTAAAAATCATGTTTAGATTTTGTGAAATTAAATCACTCATAAAGAAGCTTTATATTTGAATTTTTAATAAAAAAATAGGCACCAATTTATTACAATTGGCGCCTATTAAAATTTAAATTACCCTTAGATTATAAAGGTAAGAAACTAGTATCTACGTTTCCTCTTGGTGTTCCCATTCCTTTTAAGAATGCATCAAGATTTCCACTTTCCATAGATTGTTTAGTTTCCTCAGGTGTTAGAAACTTAAAGCCACTTAAAGTTTCTTTCATATCAGCAACTTTCATTTCAGAAGCTTTTGACATTGAGTTCATATCGCTTTTACCAGCTCTATATCTCGCATTAGCTTCGTGAGTTACTTCAATAAAAGTTCTTAGCATACCTGGATTTTCCTTCATAAACTTTGTAGTCACTGAAGTAATATCGATACCTAAGATACCTGCATCTCTAGCTTCTTGAACTGTAAGTAATCTAGATCCAACTGCAGTTGCAGCTTTAATTGAGTTACCACCAAATAAACATGCCATTACAACATCACCACTTACTAAAGCAGCAGCACCTTCTTCAGGGTCCATTTGAATGATATCCATTTTTTTTCTGTCCGCACCAACAACTTTCATACTTTCATCAAAAACGTATTCAGCCATTGTACCAAGTGGAACAGCAACTTTTTTACCTTCAAGCTCAGTAGCGTTAGCTTTTGTTATACCAGAAGCGTTAGATGTTACACATGTTGTACCACCCATTCCGTATTCCATAGCTATATCTACAAGTTTAATCGGAGCTTTAGATTTAACAGCATTAATGAAAGGAACTAAGCCTTGAGAGTAAGAGATATCAATGTCTCCTGCTAACATAGCATCAGTCATAGCACCACCATTAGTAAAGTTTGTCCATTTTACTGGAACACCTAGAGCTTTAGCGAAGTTTTTCTTCATCATGTCCTCTAGATTTGGGCTTGGCCACTCTAAGAAATAAGCAACTCTAACTTCATTAGCTGCAGAATTAGCAACTGAAATTGAAAGATTAAGAGCTACAAAACATCCAAGAATAAAACTAATTATTTTTTTCATTTTTCCTCTTCCTTGTTTATTTATATGTTTCAATTTTAAGATTAAATTGACCTATATGTAAAACAAAAAAATGATCATTATAGTTATGCAACTTTAAGTTGTGACAATTATTTTGGTGGTTAATCAGTCTTAATTAGTCTAAAGAATCCTTAATTAGGTAAATTAATAAAATTTATAGAAAGTAATTATGAGCTCAGAAAAAAGAACTTCGGTTCCAAATTCTTTAAATGAACATTGGATGCCATTTTCATCCAATAGAGATTTTAAAGAAAATCCTAGATTAATTGTAGAGGCGAAAGGTGTATATTTAAAAAACCATCAAGGACAAACACAGATTGATGCGAGCTCAGGATTATTTTGCAATCCTTTAGGACATGGACGACAAGAAATAATCGATGCCATAAGTAATCAATTGAAAACTTTAGATTATTGCCAACCATTTCAACAAGGTTTTGGTGGATCATTTGAATTAGCAACTAGAATTTCAAAGCATACTCCAGGAAATTTGAATAGAATTTTTTATACTATCTGTGGATCAACTGCTGTAGAGACAGCCATTAAAATTGGTATTGCATATCATAGAGCTAGAGGCGATAGCCAAAGATTTAGATTTGTAGGACGTGAACGTGGTTATCATGGAATGAATATTGGTGCAACTTCAGTTGGAGGTATGGTAAATAATGTAAAAACATTTGCAAGTGTACTTATGCCTGGAGTTGTTCATATGAGACATACACATTTACCAGAACATAAATTTGTAAGTGGTCAACCAGAAACAGGAGTTGAACTTGCAGAGGATCTAGAAAGAATTTGTACAAATTTTGGAGCAGAAAATATTGCAGCCTGTATTGTTGAACCAATTGCAGGGTCGACTGGAACATTAGTTCCACCTAAAGGATATTTGCAAAGATTAAGAGAAATTTGTGACAAGCACGGCATACTTTTAATTTTTGATGAAGTTATTACTGGTTGGGGTAGAACTGGCTCACCATTTGCTTCTCAAGAGTATGGTGTAACACCAGACTTAATGACAATGGCAAAAGCCACTACTAATGGGATAAGTCCATTAGGAGTTGTTGCATGCAAGGAAGAGATTTACGATGCTATCATGGATGATGCACCTAAAGGAACAATTGAATTGTTTCATGGTTATACTTATTCAGGAATTCCTATTTCAGTTGCTGCAGGTTTGGCAGTACAAGATATTTTTGAAAAAGATGACATATTCAACAGAGCAAAAGATTTGGCTCCATATTTCCAAAAAGGTTTAATGTCTCTAAAAGATATTGATATTGTAGACAATATTAGAGGATACGGAATGATGGGTGGAATTGACATTAAAATGGATAAAAAACCCGGTGCTGCAGGATTTACTTGTTTTAAACATTGTTATGAGGCTGGTGTAAATTTTAAAGCTACTGGTGATTGTTTGATAATCGCTCCAATGTTTATTTGTGAAAAAAAACATATTGATGAAATTATTGAAAAACTAAGAACTGGAATTACAAATTACGCTAAAAGTAAAAAGAATTAAATTTCATTAATGAGAATTGGTGTACCTAAGGAAATTAAACCTCAAGAAAATCGAATTGGTCTAACACCTGATAGTGTTAAAACATTAGTATCAGAAGGTCATGAAGTTTTAGTCGAAAATAATGGTGGTTTCGAAGCAGGTTTTGAAAACGATCAATTCATAAAAGCTGGAGCAAAAATTGCTAAAAGTGCAGCAGATATTTTTAACGATGCAGACATAATTGTTAAAGTCAAAGAACCTCAAAAGGTTGAGGTAGATATGATTAGAGAAAATCAAATCGTATACACTTATCTTCATTTAGCTGCTGCGAAAGAACTAACTGAAGGATTAATTAAATCTAAAAGTATTAATATTGCCTATGAAACTGTCACTGATGATAATGGTAGGCTTCCATTGCTTGCTCCAATGAGCGCTGTTGCAGGAAGAATGTCAGTTCAAGCAGGAGCACATTGTTTAGAAAAAAATCAAAAGGGTAGAGGCCTTTTGTTAGGTGGTGCACCTGGTGTTACTGGTGGAACGGTTGTAATTTTAGGTGGCGGAGTTGTAGGAGAAAATGCTGCGGTTATTGCGACTGGTATGCAAGCAAAAGTTCATATTGTAGATAAATCTGAAGCAAGATTAAAACAATTAGTAGAGATGTTTGGTAATAAAATTATTCCAGAACAAAGCGATAAAATAGATTTGAATAAATTAGTTGCTGAAGCAGATTTATTAGTAGGTGGAGTTTTAATTCCAGGTGCAGAAGCACCAAAGTTGATAACTAAAGACATGTTAAAATTAATGAAAAGAGGATCAGTCATTGTCGATGTTGCAATTGATCAAGGTGGATGTGTTGAAACTAGTAAACCTACAACACACGGAGACCCCACATACATAGTTGATGATGTAGTTCATTATTGTGTAGCAAATATGCCAGGTGGCGTACCAAGAACCTCTACATTAGCTTTAAATAAAGCAACGTTGCCTTTCTTAGTAAAACTTGCAAACAAAGGTTATCAAAAAGCTTTAGGGGAAGATAAAAACTTTTTAGCAGGACTAAATGTTCATAAGGGTCATGTGACTTATAAAGCTGTTGCAGATGTTTTTGGACATGAATATGTTGACCCAGGAGATGCAATCAAAAATTAATTAAATGGAAAAAAAACTTCCAAATAGCACTAAAGTTGTTGTTATAGGAGGTGGAGTGGTAGGTTGTTCAGTTGCTTACCATTTAGCTAAATTTGGTTGGAAAGATACAATTCTTTTAGAAAGAGATCAGTTAACCTCAGGGACAACCTGGCATGCAGCAGGATTAGTAAGTCAATTAGGTCCCTCAGCAGCAATTACCAAAATTAGAAAATATACTTTAGATCTATATAAAGAACTTGAAAAAAAAGTTGATCATTCAGCTGGATTAAGATTGAACGGTGCACTTTCAATTGCTGAGAATAAAGGTAGATGGCAAGAACTTCAAAGACAAGCAACTACAGCTCAGCTCTTTGATGTTGATGTAAGAATTTTAGATAAAGATCAAATTAAAAAAGATTATCCAATTGTAAATACCGATGAAGTTTTAGGAGGAATTTTAATGCCAGGCGATGGTGCTGCAGATCCATCAGGAGTAACACATATGTTAGCAAAAGCAGCCAGAATGGAAGGAGCAAAAATTTTTGAACAATCTCCTGTTGATGAGATTTTAACAAAGAATGGAAAAATTTCTGGAGTAAAAGTAAATGGCCAAAAAATTGATTGTGAATATATAGTTTTAGCTTCAGGAATGTGGTCACGCCAAATTGGAGAAAAAGCTGGAGTAAGTATACCTCTTTATCCAGCAGAACATTTTTATATTATTACAGAGCCGATTGAAAACCTCTCTAAAACTTTACCAGTGATAAGAGATTTTGATAATAGGACTTATATTAAAGAAGATGCTGGAAAAATATTAGTTGGTATATTTGAGTCTCAGTCTATTCCAGCTTGGGATAAAATTAATAAAGTTCCAGAGGATTTTTCGTTTGGAGAATTTCAAGAAAATTTTGAACATTTTGAACCTTATTTAGCTACTGCAATAAAAAGGTTTCCAGTTTTAGAAACAGCAGGAATTAGAAAATTTTTTTCAGGTCCAGAGTCATTTACTCCAGATACAAACACACTATTAGGAGAAGTGCCTGAAATAAAAAACTTTTTTGTATGCTGTGGTTTAAACAGTATTGGAATTGGAAGTGGGGGAGGCGTTGGTAAAGTTACCGCTGAATGGTTAATCAATGGACATATTAACGAAGATATTTTTTGTTATGACATTAAAAGATTTCAAAAATTTCATTCTGATCTAAGTTTTATTAAAAAAAGAATTACGGAGTCTTTAGGAGATTTATATGGAATGCATTGGCCGTTTAAACAACATAAAACTTCAAGGAATATAAAAACTCTTCCATATCACAATGAATTAAAAAGTTTTGGTGCTTGTTTTGGTGTGTCAGGAGGATATGAAAGACCTATGTGGTTTGCATTAGATGGAGAAAAAACGGAATATGAATACAGTTATAATTACCAAAATTGGTACCCTTCTGCAGAATATGAAACGAATAATACTGTCAAAAACGTAGGATTATTTGACTTAACTCCTTTTTCTAAATTTGAGATTAAATCTGATAAAGCTCACAAGGAATTACAAAAAATTTGTACCTCAAATATCAAAAATGAAGTTGGTAAATGTATTTATACACATATGTTAAATCCCGACGGTGGCATTGAAACAGATTTAACAGTCGTTTGTATCGAGAAAGATCACTTTAGAATAATAAGCTCTGCAGCTACGCGAGAAAGAGATAAATTTCATATAAATAAACACCTTACAAAAGATGTTGAGTTAAAAGACGTTACTGATGATTATTGTGTTTTCGGAGTTTTTGGACCAAAAAGTAGAGCTTTAATGAAATCAATTTCAAAAGATAATTTTGAAAATGATAATTTTAGATTTAGTACAGCAAAATATATCACTATTGAAGGAATTAAAATTTGGACTCAAAGATTGTCATATGTTGGAGAATTAGGTTACGAATTATATGTTAAATCGAAAGATGCTAAAAAAATTTACGAATTGCTGATTGATAAAGGTAAAGATTTTAACCTTTCGAATTGTGGTATGCACGCTATGGATATTATGCGAATGGAGAGCGGGTTTTTACATTGGGGCCATGATATTTCACCAGAGGAAAATCAATATCAAGCAGGTTTATCTTTCACAATAAGTTCTAAAAAAGAGGATGAATTTATTGGTAAAAAAGCATTGGAAAAGATCAAAAAAGAAAAAATTAAAAGTAGATTTGCAATGTTTACTTTAAAAGATAGTAAGCCAGGTGAACCATTATTGCTTCATGATGAGCCTATATATTTAGAAAATAACATTATAGGAAGATCAACATCAGGCAATTATTCTTTTAATTTTAAGAAAAATTTAACATTTGGTTATATCAATAACGATATTTCAAATGACGAACTTCACAAAAAAGATTTGTTTATTGAAATAGAGAAAAAAAAATATCCTATTGAAGCAATTATCAAACCTTTAAAACAAACTAATTTTAAAAATAATTAAGTTCTATTTCTTAAGAAAAGTACAAAAAGAACAGAAGTCATCATCATAATCAAAGCATAAGCTGCTGTTGGAACCATGTAAGTCATGTTTTGCCCAAACAGTTGAGTTCCCACAAAAACAGCTAACGTTCCATTTTGTAATCCACATTCAAGAGATATACATCTTTGTTGAGCAACACCTGATGCAAAAAATTTAGCTACGTAAAAGCCTATAATCATCATGGAAATATTAAGAACCAAAGCAATAGTTCCTGCTGTAGTTAGGAACATTATGATGCTATCCCATTCTTGAATGTAGATAGCAATGAAAACAATTGAGAATAATCCTATAGATGCTTTCTCAATAATTTTGATATTATTTTCTATAAAATTATTAAAAAATTTTCTAATAATCATTCCAATTATTACAGGCACAGTAACTACAAAAAACATCTTTAAGGATATACCAAGCATTGAAACATTTTTTTCGATATAAGTGATATTAAATAAATCAATTGATAAGAAAATTATATAAGGAACTGAAACAATACTTATTAAACTAGTAAACGCAGTAAGAGATATAGATAGTGCGACATCACCATCTGCAAATTTAGTTAATACATTTGATGTTACTCCACCAGGTGCGGCTGCAATTAACATTACCCCTAACGCTAGCTCAATTGGAGTTTTTAAAATAATTATTAATAGATAACCAATAATTGGAAGAACAACTAATTGACAAATTAAACCAACGAAAAATTCTTTTGGATGCTGAAATACTCTTGTGAAATCTTTTACTGTTAATGACGCCCCAAGCCCTAACATTATAAGAGCTAGCGCAAATGGCGCTATTGTTGTTACTATACCCATGACCCCTCTGTGTAATACTCGAGGACAATTTATTGAAGATTTAAGAAATTACAAGAAGATTTAAAACTTTACGAATGAATTTAGCTTTATACTTAAAAATTTCTGCTTGATAAGGTAAAATTTTTTTAAAATTCATAGTGGTTAGCACATATTGTTTTTTTTGGTTTAGCTTAATTAAGTCTTCCCCAATTAAATATTTACATTTTCTAATAATTGTTGCTCTAGGGATTTTTGTCATATCAGAAATTGACATTGCACTTATACCAGTTTCTGCTCCAAGATTTTCTATAACAATATTATTAGTAGTAAAGTAATCTAATGCGGGTTTACTCTTATCAGAATTTAATTGATCGGTTACGTTTAAAACTTGGTTCATGCAAACTGTTCCCCAAATATGAAATGTAGTTAAATCTTTAAAAAATTTATGGTAACCTATTATCAATGGTATTTGCATTCTATAAAACCAACTCCATGATAATGAAAATTTTTTTTTCATAATATTTTCAATAATTTTTTGATCTAGTTTTTTAGAAAAAACCTTATCTTTATTTAAAGCTTTAGAAACTAAGTGTATATATTTTGATGAAAATTTTATTTGTTGTTCTGGCTTTACAAAGCTGAATGCTTTTCTATCAATTACAATTTTTTTTTTATTACGAGTTATTACACTTTCATTTTCAAGTTCTATAACTTTTCTTCTAATTGTTTCTTTAGGTAAATCTAATTTTTCACAAAGTTCAGTAATACTAAACTTGTCAATTTGAAGATATGATTTCGAGTAATATTCATCATAAGAGTATTGAATATTCATCTGGTCATAAAATTGAAGTGTCTTTTCAATTAAAGAAATTATTATCATATATTTATAGTGATCATTAAATGGCCTATAAACACTGTTCATCCAATTCCATTGATGTGATATCCAATCTTTACTTAGAGTAGAATAGTGAGACATAATGGATTCATAGACTTGGTCGTCTGAGAGAGTTTTGGAAAAATCTACTTCTTGAATACTCATAATTTAATTTTTGTTAATAGAAACCCAAATTGAACAGTTGTCAATTTAATAGTGACCCAAATTGAACTTTCATAAAATTGTTCTTCAAGCTCTAAGATGTTTTAATTAAGGTATGAATACTAAAGGTTTTACAGAGAATACTGAAAATATTGAGACCCCAAATGATATTAGTGTTTCTGAAAAGCCTTTAACTCCAAACAAAATTAGTTCCGGAAGAGTTGATATCAACGTTTTAAAGTCAAAACTGGAAGCACAACAGGGTAAGGAGTTAAGAAAAAATATTTTCATTTTTTCATTTTGTATTCTGTTGCTAGGTTCTATTGGAATATTTCTATCTTTATAATTTTATTTGCTAATTATTTGAAAGGATGCTTTATTACGCCCTATGAAAGATCTAACTAATTCTATAAGAAAAAAACTTGTTTCGAAATATACAGTATCTGACAATACACAAACTACTTCTAGAAGTACGGATATAAATGTTCTTTTAAACAGAGTAAAATTAGATAAAAAACAAGAAATAAGAAAAAAGTTTTATTTTTCTGCTGCAGCTTCTACAGGTTTAATTTTATTTGGTTTGGTTGTCTTTAGCTAAAACCAAACATTTAATCAAAAATACATGAATTTAATGATTAATAATTATTGAATCAAAATTTATAGATATTATAAATCAACAAAGTAAAAAGGCGGGGTAGCTCAGTTGGTTAGAGCGCGGGACTCATAAGCCCGAGGTCAGTGGTTCGATCCCCTAAATTTCCTTATTAATTAAAGCAAACATAAATATTGGTCCACTGGTGGTCCACTGATAAACTAAATTTATGAGTTTAAATCATCCCAATAAGTTCAAAATAGATGAAAAATATTTTACATTTACAAATTTTTTAGACTTTGAAAGGTCACTAGCCAAACTGTCCATTGAAGACGATGATAAAGGACAAATTTTTGAGGTTTATATAGAGGCTTTCCTTAAAACCACAAAACAATTTAACATAAAAAAAGTATATGCATCGCAGAAAAATTTTCCTAATTTTGTTTTTAAAAAACTTCAAATACCTAGAAGAGATAAAGGAATAGATGGAATAATAATTGATAAAAATGACAATATAATTCCCTATCAGGTCAAATTTAGAAGCTCAAAAAAATTAGAGTACGATGAACTTAAAGGTTTTAAAGATCAAAGTTCCAAAGCTAAAGAAAGAATTTTATTTACAAATGCAAATTATATAGCTGAAGAATATTTCAAAAGAGGAAACAATATAGCTTTTAGAGGAAATGATTTTCACAATTTAAATGAAAAAGAAATAAATAAAATAAATAAAATTTTTAACAATAGAAAGAATTTAATTGCTCAAGAAAAAAAAGTAGATCCTTATCAAAGAGAAGCAATAGATGGTATTATTAAAGAATTAAAAAATTCAGACAGAACAACGTGTTTAATGGCTTGTGGTACAGGAAAAACATTTGTTGCTTTATGGTATATTGAGGAAGTCAAAGCAAAAAATATAATAGTTTTTGTACCATCAATAGCTTTACTAAAACAGCTTAGGGGAGAGTGGCTCTCTAATTCAAAAATAAATAACCTTACTTCATTTGCTGTGTGTTCAGATAAAACTGAACCAAGATCATTTGATAAAATTAAATTATTAAAAAAAGATCTAAACTTCAAAATTGATACTGATCCAAAAGAAATTAGGAAGTTTATAAAAAAACAGGATGGATCGACTAAAATTATATTTACAACTTACCATTCATCAGAAGCTGTTGCCAAAGCGTGCAAAGGTTTCACTTTTGACATTGGTATTTTTGATGAAGCTCACAGAACAACAAGTTTTTCAATAAATAAACAAGAGACATCGTTTAATCTTGGTTTATTAGATAAAAATATATCAATTAAAAAAAGAGTTTTTTTCACAGCCACTCAAAAAAGTTATAACAGCAAAATTGTTGATGAGTTTGGAAATCCTAAAATAAAATTTAATATGAATAATCCTGATGTCTACGGAAATGTTTGTTATAGATTAAATTTTTCAGATGCTCATAAGCTTGGTGCAATTAGTGATTTTAAAATTCTAATAACTCAAGCAAAAGACGCTGAAATTAGTGAAGAACTTAGGAGAAATTCAATAACTATTGTTAAAAAAAATAGAATCCTTTCTGATCAGGTTGCACATCAAATTGCTTTAAAAAAAGCTATTAACGATTTTAATTTATCTAAAATTTTTACTTTTCATTCTAGAATTCCACAGGCAAAGTCTTTTGCTAAAAAAAGTATAAACAATACAGATATCTCAACTTTCCTACCGAATTTTTATTGCAATTATATTGAGGCAAAAATGGATAGTATAAAGAGAGAAGAAATTATAAATGATTTTAAAAATAATCAAAAAGGATTAATTGCAAATGCAAGATGTTTAATTGAGGGAGTGGATGTTCCAGAAGTCGATGCAATAGCATATGTTAGTCCAAAAAGAAGCAAAATAGATATTGTTCAGTCATTAGGAAGAGCTGTACGGAATAGACACAGAAAAGATAAAAAATATGGTTACGTTATAGTTCCAATATTCTCTGAAAAATTTCGTGGTGAAAGAATTACGGATGCAGCTAAGAGATCTCAATATGATACAATATCAGATACTCTTGATGCATTAAGAGAACAGGATAACAAATTAGATTTGCTTTTAGAAGAGGCAAATAGATCTTTTAAAAGAGGAAAAGGATACCTGACAAAAGTTATCAGAAAACTAAGGAATAAAATTATTTTTGTTGATAATGAAATACCAATTAAAAATTTTGAAAGGCATATATTTTTAAAGGTTCTTGAGTCATTCAGGAATAACTGGGATGATATGTTAGGTTTGTTACTTAAATTTAAAGATAAGCATAAACATTGTGATGTACCTTTAAATGCCAAAGGTGAGTTTAAGGAATTAGCAAAATGGGTTCATAAAATTAGATTAACAAAAAGAAGAAAACTTATGAATAATTTAAGTGATCAAAATATTCAAGAATTAAATAAAATCGGATTTATTTGGCGAATAGAAGGTGAGACATTACCTTTCCAAAATAATTTTAAAATTATGAAAGATATTGAAAGAGAGTTTGGTATATCTTCAGCTGCAGGAAATTTTTGGAAAAAAATTAAACCAGAGGGAAAAATTTATTCAGGAGAAGCTGGACAATTTCTAAATCTTTATGATTTAGATGAAAAAAAAATTAAAGATAATCTGGGCGTTAATTATTTTGAAAAAGAGGTTGACCTACAAAAGATTATTTCAATGGACGATATATTGAGCATATTAAGAAAGCCAAGAGGTATTAATCTTTATGAAAGAGATCTAACAGCAAATTATTTTAAAAATCAGGGTTTCAAAGTTCAAAAATATTACTCGAAAAGGGGAAAAAATGTTACCTATATTGATAAATCATCATTTTTTAAATATTTATCAACAAAAAAAATATTAAGATTTAATGAACTAAAAAATTTTTTTTCCAGAGCTGATATAAATAAAAAAGGAATTTACGAAATTCCACAAAGAGGAATTTTTTATAAATTTGAATTAAATCCTGCAGAAAATACAATTAGATTATTAAAATATTATCAAAAACCTTACTTTTTATCACTTTTTAAGAAAGTATCTGAGGTTAAAAAATTACAAAAAGATAAAATGTATATTCAAAAACATTCTAACTTCATTTATGGAAATTATAATTTTTTTGTCACTCAACAATGGTTGAATAGATACAAGAAATTAATAAAAAAATTTAAATCTATAGAAACTCATGAACATAAATATGTATTTTACAAAATTAAAAACCTAAAAAAATTTAATAACGCATTAGAAATAGACTCTGTTATATCAAGTGAAAAAAATACTACTAAACTGAAGAAAAACCTTAAAACTTATTATGCAAATACAATTAAATATCATAACAAAAATATAAGAATGAACCTTTTTTTACGATACACAGATGACAAAATTTTAAAAAAAATAAACACTGATCACCTGCCACTATACCAAAAAACATATAGTGTTTACAAAGTAGTTAATAAATTAAAATTCAAAGAATTAATTGCTAATTACGGAAGATAAATTATAATTATATAGTCCTGATTTAGAAAATAACTCTACTTGCTGGGACTTTAAACACAACGCTAAAGGAGGCAAATGAAAATAATAATACAATCAATAAAAAACTATTTTAAATCAAAGAAGGATAGGGGATTAGAACCTGTATTTTTTGAAAAGATAGGTGATCAAAAAACATCAAGAGATCAGATGCGTGAAAACTTGATTAAAGCATTAAAAAAAAATGGTTGGACAATAAAAAAATAAATAACGCACGGGCTTCCACTGGACCAGAATTTTTGGTCCAATTTTGGTCCACTGGTGGTCCACTAAGAAAGGCTTATTAAACACAATTCTTGGATTTCTTGTTTGAAAGAAAAAAAATAAGTAGTATATATCAACGTGAATTTAATGGCGGGGTAGCTCAGTTGGTTAGAGCGCGGGACTCATAAGCCCGAGGTCAGTGGTTCGATCCCACTTCCCGCTACCAATCACTTAATAAGTTTTTTTAAATAATTCGAATATTCACAGTTTCCATAAAAACTAATTGCCTTGAATATTTGTTTCTTTGAAATCCATTTATTATTTAAGGCAATTTCTTCAAGACATGCAATTTTAAATCCTTGTCTATTTTCTATAGCTGACACAAATGCTGATGTTTTATAAAAATCCTCTATTGAACCTGTGTCTAACCAGGCTCCACCTCTTCCTATAATATCTGCACTTAATTGTTTTTGTGATTTATAGAAATTCAACAAATCAACAATTTCTACCTCACCTCTTTTTGATGGCTTAAGTTTTTTTGCTAATTCTACCACTTTGTTGTCAAAAAAGTATAATCCTGTTATTGCTAAATCTGATAAGAATTTTTTGGGTTTTTCTTTAATAGATAAGATTTTATTTTTTTTATCTACTTTTGCTACTCCAAATGCTTCAGGGTTTTGAACTTTATGTAAAACAACTCTCGCACCTTTTTTTATTTTTGTATTCTCTAGAAGTTTTGTGGTGAGGTTTTGACCGTAAAAAAAGTTGTCTCCTAAGATCATTGCAACGTTATCTTTGCCAATAAATTTTTCCCCAATTACAAACGCATCTGGTAAACCCCTTGGTTTATCTTGTTCAAGATAAGTTATTTTTAATCCCAAATTATTTCCATTTGGAATAAGTTTTTTATACTGATATAATTGTCCTCTATTAACAATAATTAAAATGTCTTTTATTCCCGCAAGCATTAAGATTGACAAAGGATAAAAAATTAAAGGTTTATCATAAATTGGAAGAAGTTGTTTGTTAACTGCTTTTGTTAATGGACTCATCCTAGTACCTTTACCACCAGCTAAAATAATTCCTTTTTTAATCATAATTTCCCTAATCTTTTTACAATATCTTTTTTTGACAAGTTTTTGTAGTACGTTTTATTTTTAGTATACCATTCAAATGTTAATTTAATCCCCTCTGAAAAATTAATTTTTGGTTTCCAACCGAGTTTTTTTTTAATCTTATTACTATTTAATGCATATCTAACGTCGTGACCTGGACGATCTTTAACAAAATTTATTTTAACATTATTTCCTACTTTTATTAATCTTTTTGAAACATTAATTAATTTGGAACATACTTGTAAGTTATTCAAATTTTTATTTGATCCAATATTGTAAAATTCTCCAATTTTACCTTTTAAAAAAATTTTAATTAGAGCTTCGCAATGATCTTTCACATAAATCCATTCTCTTGAATTTGTACCTTTTCCATAAATTGGTAGTGGTTTGTTATTTAGAATATTATAAATTAATTTTGGTATTAATTTTTCTGGATGTTGTTTTGGCCCATAGTTATTTGAACAATTAGTTACAATAGCTGGAATTTTGTAAGTTCTAACATAAGAACTCACCAAATGATCTGAGGCTGCTTTACTTGCCGCGTAGGGTGAACTAGGATTGTATGGAAATTTTTCATTAGAGCGGTCTTTTAAAATATCACCATAAACCTCGTCAGTAGAAATATGAATTAACTTACATTTATGTCTTTTAACAAATTTTTTAAAAGACTCTAATAATCTATAAACGTCTACAATATTACTATTTATAAAGTTAGCAGGATTATCAATAGATCTATCTACGTGCGTTTCAGCAGCTAGATTAAATATACATGATGGCTTGTATTTATTTAAAATTTTATAAAATTTTTTATCCCCTATATTACATTTGATAAATTTGTAGTTTTTAAGAAATTTGAATTCTTTGACATTATAGAGATTTGATGAATAGGTGATTTTATCAATATTAATAACAAAATAATTTTTTTTGATTAATAATTCAATTAGATTACTTCCAATAAAACCTAATCCACCTGTTACAATTATTTTTTTCATTGATTGATTTATTTTTACATTAGTAAAAAGTATTAGTATAGTTGATTACATTGATCATATGTCAATATCTAGGCAAAATTTAACAATAATTATTGTAAGCTTTATGAGTGATAAAGTAATTCATGACTGTATAAGCTCTATACCAAGGGATATCAAAATTATTATAGTTGATAACTCGAATAATAAATCATTTAAACATGAAATTGAAAAAAAATATAATAATGTCCGTTGTATATTATCAGAGAAAAATCTTGGTATGGGTGCTGGTAATAATTACGGACTAAGTGAAATTGATACGGATTATGGGTTTGTTCTTAATCCTGACGTTGTATTAAGAAATGATACAATTGATGAAATCATAATTGCTTCTAAAAAAATTGATACATTTTCTATAATTTCACCAATTATGGAGGAAGAAAATTACCCAAACTATAAAATGAGCAAAAGAGAAGATTTTGTAAATAAAAAAAATGAACCTTTTAAAGTAAAGAGTGTTGATGGGTTTGCGATGCTTTTAAATCTTTCAAGATTAAAAAAATTAAAAAATTTTAAAGATAAATATTTTGATGAAAATATTTTTCTTTATTTAGAAAATGATGATTTATGTAAAAGAATAATTGAAAATGATGAAAATATTTACATCGCTCCAAAATCAAAAATTAAACATCTTGGTGCAAAAGCTGTTGATGAAAAATATGAATACGAAATAGAATTATCAAGAAATTGGCACTGGGTTTGGTCTAAATTTTATTTTAATAAAAAACATCATGGTTATTTAAATGCATTTTTTAAAGTATGTCCTATATTTATTTCAGCAACTTTTAAAGTGCTTTTGTATTTTTTTATAAATAAGAGAAAAAAAGAAATATACTTATATAGAATATATGGATTTTTAAATGCTGCTCTAGGAAAAGAATCTTTTTATAGACCTAAAATTAATATTTAATGACCAGGAAATTCTATTAAATTTTCGACTTTGTAATTTTTTGAAATTAAATTATCAGTTCCTTTCAGATCAAACAAATTAATCACAAAAATAAAACCTGCAACCTCTCCTTTTGAAATTTCTATTAATTTTGCAGCAGCCTCAGCTGTTCCACCTGTTGCAATTAAATCATCTATAATTAAGACTTTATCTTTTTCATTTACTGAGTCTTTGTGCATTTCGATAGTTGCAGATCCATATTCTAAATCAAAGTCCACAGAATATACGTCTGATGGTAATTTATTTTTTTTTCTTAACATGATAAATGGTTTTTTTAAGATGTAGGAAACTGCAGAGGCAAACACAAAACCTCTTGACTCTATTGCCGCAATTTTTGAAAAATTAAACTTTTTTGATCTCTGAACTATTTGATCAATACTCTCTTTGAAAGCTATTTCATTTTTTATCAAAGTTGTGATATCTCGAAAAAGAATACCTTTTTTAGGATAGTCAGGTATTGATCTTATATATTTCTTTAGGTCCATAAATTTTAATTTTTACTTAAATAATTTTTTACTTAACTTTATACATTCTTTTCGAAGCTGGTTGATATTAATTTTAAGGCCTATCTTTTTTTTGAGTTTAGAATTATTCAAATAAAAAGATTGATTTTTCTCATTATTTTTGAGTTTAATAATTTTTAATTTTTTTTTATTTTTATATGAAGTTAATAACCAATTATTCAAATCTCTTAAGTAAACCCTTTTTCCCATAGAAATATTATAAATTCCAAATAATTTTTTTGTGATGATTGAGTCAATTATTTTTGAAAACGTATTTATATCAAGAAAATCTTTGAATTCATTTTGATTTAAAATGAATTCTCCTTTCTTAACTTTGTTAATTAGATAATCAAGATAAGTATGATGCGATCTTCTTGGATTGTATTTCTTAAATCCAATTATATTTGAAATTCTCAAAATAATGCTTTTGTTTTTTTTTATACCTAAAATTTTTTTTTCTGTTATGTATTTATTTTTTTCATAATTATTTAAACAATTAATTCTTGATCCTTCAAAAATATTAGATTTGGCTTTATAAATTTTTCTTGAACTTAAAAAAATAAAATTGGTATTTTTATTGAGGTTCTTTGAAATTTTAAAATCAAAATCATTATTTATTGAATAAACCTTATTAATGTAATTTTTGTTTATCGCGCAATTAATTATATAATCAAAATTATTAAGTTTTTTTAATGATTTTGAATTTAAGCTCTCTATTTTTACAAAGTGTTTATTCTTTAAAAATGTATATAAATTAGATCCAATGAAACTATTTTTTCCAAAAATTAAAATTTTTTTTTTCAATAAATGTATCTTAAAAAATTAATAATTATTTATTTATAATATTTATGATGAAATTGTCTATAATAATACCCGTTTATAATAGTTCTAAAATTTTAGAAAAACTTATATTTGAGATTAATTCAAATTTGTTTGATAGATTTGAAAAAAATTATGAGATAATTTTAATAAATGACTTTAGTAAAGATAATAGTTGGGAAAAAATTAAAAAAATTTCAAAAGAGTTTAGTTTTATAAAAGGAATAGATTTAAAATATAATGTAGGGCAACATGGAGCTATTTTTATAGGTTTAAAATATTCAACTGGAAGTAAGATAATAATAATGGATGATGATTTACAACATCCGCCACAAAGCCTAATAGATATTTACAATCAATTAGATTTGTACGATGCATGCTACACTCTTTATTTAAAAAGAAAACACGTTTATTGGAAAATAATTGTAAGCACAGTTAATAATTTTTTTTCAAGTTTTATTTTTGATAAACCATTTAAGATTTATACTTCTTCATTGAAGGGAATTAGAGGAGATGTTAAAGATCGATTCATAAGTTACAACCCTAAAATACCATTTATTGATAGTTTAATTTTGAGAGAAGCAAAAAAAATTACTAATATTAAAGTTTATCATCAAAAAAGATTCGAAGGAAAAAGCAATTATGATGTAAGGAAATTATTCATTTTATGGTTTGATATGATTGAAAATTATCATTTTTATCCATTAAGATTTGGATCTTTAATTGGTTTTATTTCCTTTTGTATTGTTAAGATGTTTAGAATTTTTAATACTAAAAAAAAATTTTTATTCGAAATAAAAGAAAAAACATTTTAATAAACTTTTTTTAATTGGTACAGTTCTAGATGATTTAATATTTTATTTGATTTTATTTTATAATTTTCTAGCTCAATTGGTTTACTAAATTTTTTATCTGTAATGTCTGTAAAATAAATTAGCCATAGATTATCTGGTAATTTAGAATTATTGGTATAATCAAAGTAATTAAAATTTTTACTTATTTTTTCTGTATATTTTTTTAGATAGTTTTCGTAAACCAAATTAATATTTTGAGGATTATTTTTTACAGAAACAAATGAATAATTTAAATTATTGTTTTTTACCATGTATTCTAGTGATTTCCCAACTTCTGGTTTTGATGGATAAATATCTGTATAGAATTGTTTGAAGGTATTTTCTGTAAAATGATTAAAAAAACTTGGAGCTACTAATAGAAAAATAAATATATATTTTTTCTTGATATTTTTTAAATCTAAACTTAAGCCACTTAGCAAATAAAGTATTGGTATTAAAACAAAAAATATATATCTATCTATAAGAACAGGTTCAAAAATAAAACTATAAGTAATTGGAATTATATACGTTGAAAAAAAAAGAATAATAAAAAATAATTCTATATCAATTTTTTTTAAAACGTGATTGAATTGACTTATAATTAGATAAAGTAAGACTAACAAATGTATTAACCCCAAAATCCTTGAACCAAAAAAAGAGGAAAAATAATAATTAGTAAAAAAAGAACTTTTAAACTCTGGTAACCAAGGGGGAGTATGGGAAATATTATTTAGGTATATCAATATAAATAAAAGAGATGATATCGAAGTAGACAAAAATAAAAAGATATCATTTTTTTTAACTTTTTTCTCAATCACCCAAAGCAAGAGAATATAAAAATTGATAGATATTATTATAATTATTGAAAAGGCATGACTGAAAAGCATTAAAAAAGAAATTATAAAAATTAAAAGGTAAGAAAAAAAATTTTTAAATTCTCGAATTTTTCCCTTAAAAAAAACTAAGTTTAGTAAAATTAATGCTAATAAAAAAGTTAGTGTATAAGAGCGTAGTTCAATACTATACCGAATATGATAAATATTAATTGACAATAAAACAATTCCTAAAATGGCACTATAGTAGTTTTTATTATTTCTTATAAGCTTGTAAAAATAGAAAATGGAAACAATACTAAAAATTAGCGTTAAGTATCTTGAATATTCAATGTTATATCCAAAAATTTTATGAAAAAACTTTAAAGTTACTTCATAAGTAACCATCATGTTAGACCCAAAGATTAATTTTATAGTTTCTAAGAAATTCAAACTTGGATTTGAAAGATAAAAACTTACCATTTCATCTGACCAAAAGTCATTAAAATTAATATTGTAACCTCTTAAGATCGACCCAAATAGGATCACTAAAGTTACAAATAAAGTTTCATATTTGTATGAATTTATTTTCATGTTTAAATATTATCACTATACTATAATGAATTTAATTAATTATAATATGTCAAATAAATTAGCTATAATTGGTGGCAGCGGACTTTATGATGTTGAAGAATTTACTAATAGAGAATTAATTGATTTAAAAACCCCTTGGGGAAATCCTTCTGATCAAATTTTAAAAACTAAATATGATAATAAAGAAGTTTATTTTCTACCAAGACATGGTAGAGGTCATTTTATATCTCCCTCAAAAATTAATTTTAGAGCTAACATTGATGCTCTAAAACAATTGGGAGTGACAGATATTGTATCAGTTTCTGCTGTGGGATCTTTGAAAGAAAACTTGCCACCTGGAAAATTTGTCATTGTTGACCAATTTATTGATCGGACATTTGCTAGAGAGAAAACTTTTTTTGAAGATGAAATTGTTGCTCACGTTTCTATGGCTCATCCAACATCTAATGGTTTGATGAATGCATGTGAGGAAGCAATCAAAAAAGAAAAAATTGATTATCAAAGAAATGGCACATACGTTGTGATGGAAGGACCTCAATTCTCAACATTAGCAGAGTCAAATTTATATAGATCTTGGAAAGCAGATGTGATTGGGATGACTAATATGCCAGAAGCAAAATTAGCTAGAGAAGCAGAGGTAAGATATGCATCCGTATCAATGGTTACAGACTATGATTGCTGGCATCCTGATCATGAAAATGTAGATGTTAAACAAGTAGTGAAAGTTTTATTAGATAATGCTGCCAAAGCAAAAAATATGATCAAAAATTTAATAGAAAACTTTGAAAATCATATTGATCCTAATGATCCAACTAATAATTGTTTGGATGTGGCTATTATCACAGCACCTGAGAAAAGAACCAAAAAGACAATAGCAAAACTTAAAAATGTTGCTGGTAGAGTTTTAAAACAATGAGGATAGAAGGAAAAGAGTATCGTACTATTTGGTTTGAAAATAATGTTGTAAAAATCATTGATCAAACAAAACTTCCACACCAATTTATAATAAAAGATCTTAAAACAATTAAGGACTCAATTAATGCAATTAAAGTAATGGAAGTTAGAGGTGCACCTTTAATAGGAGCAACTGCTGCCTATGGATTAGTTTTAGCTATAATTGAAAATGATGATCAATCTTTTTTAAAGAAATCTGCCGAAGATCTAATTAATTCAAGACCAACAGCAATCAATTTAAAGTGGGCAGTTGAAAGAATGATGAATAAATTATTAGGCGTCAATAGTGATCAAATTTTAAAAATTGCTCTTAACGAGGCAAACGAAATTTGTGAGGAAGATATTAAATTTTGCAAAAATATAGGATTAAATGGTCTTAAAATTATTGAAGAAATTTATAATAAGAAAAAAAACACAGTAAATATCTTAACTCATTGTAATGCAGGCTGGCTTGCAACTATAAATTGGGGAACAGCAACATCTCCTATATATCATGCTCACAAAAAAGGAATTCCCGTTCATGTTTGGGCAGATGAAACTAGACCAAGAAATCAAGGTGCAAATCTCACTTCATATGAATTAAATGAAGAAGGAATAAAAAATACAATTATTACGGATAACACTGGTGGAATTTTGATGCAAAGAGGAGAGGTTGATATGTGTATTGTTGGAACAGACAGAACTTTAGCCAATGGAGATGTATGTAATAAAGTTGGAACTTATCTTAAAGCACTAGCAGCTCATGATAATAAGATTCCTTTTTATGTTGCATTACCAAGTTCAACAATTGATTGGAATATCAAAAACCATAAAGATATTCCTATTGAAGAAAGAAATTCAGAAGAATTATCTCACATGGAAGGTTTAGATGAAAAAGGAGATATAAAGAAAATACAAATTTATCCAAAAAAAAGTAAAGCTATGAATTTGGCTTTTGATGTAACACCTGCAAAATATGTAACTGGCTTAATCACAGAAAAAGGTGTGTGTGAAGCATCGGAAAAAGGACTTAAAGATTTATTTAAATGAAGAATTTAATTCAAAGAAATCAAATTATTGAGTATTCGTTGAAATTAAATTCTACAAATCTTTCACCTCTTAGATCAGGCAATATATCATTGAGAGTAACGGAGAATGATATAGAGGGATACATAATTACTCCATCAGGAAAAAAATATGAAACACTAAAACCTGAGGATATTGTTTTTATGAGTTTAAATGATGTAGAAGAAAAAAACGACTCAGTTAATAAACCTTCATCTGAATGGAGATTTCATCGAGATATTTATATAAACAAAAAAGAAGCACATGCAATCGTTCATGCTCACTCTCCACACGCTACAGCTGTATCTTCTCATAGAAAACCTATTCCACCTTTTCATTATATGATTGCTCTTGCGGGCGGAGAAGACATTAAATGTGCAGAATACGCTACTTTTGGAACTGAAGAGTTATCTAAAAATATTATCAAAGCTTTAGAGAATAGAAGCGCATGTTTAATGTCTAATCACGGTCAGGTTGCTTTTGGAAAAAATTTAGAGGATGCATTTGAACTTGCACAAGAGATAGAAAATATTTGTCATCAATACACTATTGCACTAAAGTTAGGTGAACCTAAGATTCTTTCATTTGAAGAAATGAGAAAAGTCTTAGATAAAGCCAAGAATTATAAAAAAGGGTAAGATGATTAAAGTTGGGGAGCATATTACTTTAGATATTATAGGCACTACAAAAGAGTATGATCCTGCAGTTTATGAAAAGGTTATACATAAAATAGCTAAAGCAGCTAATGTAACTATTTTAAATATTTCAAAATATAAATTTGAACCTCAAGGTTTTACTATTTTAGCTTTATTAGCTGAAAGTCATATCAGTTTTCATACATTTCCAGAAAATGGAATAATTAGTTTTGATTTTTTTACTTGTGGAAAAATAAGCCCATCAGTAGCAATCGATATTGTTAAAAAAGAATTTGAACATAAGCGTATAGTTAAAAAAGAATTTAATAGAGATACCAGATCTCTTTACCATGATATTTATAGTTCACCTGGATTACAAAAATCATATGTTGTAAATGAAGTTCTAGAAGATTTTAAATCAAAAGTTGGTCAACACATTGAAATTTTAGAATTAGAACAATTTGGAAAATCTCTATTTATCGATGGTGAAATACAAGTTGCTTCTTCAGATGAACATTTATATAGCTCAACTTTTGTAGGAGCAGGCCTGAAATTAAATAAAAAAAACGAGAGAGCAGCAATAATCGGTGGTGGTGATGGCGGTGTTGCAAGGGAATGTATTTCAAAAAAGTTTAATTTTATAGATTGGTATGAGCTAGATCCAGAAGTTGTAGAAGTTTGCAATAAACACCTTGGTGATATTGGAAAAAAATCTACAGAAAAGAATTCTGTTAAATGTGTATGGGGTGATGCCTTTGAAAGTATAAAAACGGTAAACGAAGATACATATGATCATATTTTTGTTGATCTAAATGATGACCAGTTTTGTATAGATCTTGCTGCTAAAAATATGGACTCTTTAGTAAGAATACTTAAACCTAAAGGAGTTATTACTGCACAGGTAGGAAGTCAGGACAAAAAACCTCTTCAAGTTGAAAATTGGTTGAATGTATTTAATCATCATTTTGGAAACACTAATTTATCCAGAGTTTACATACCTAGTTTTGATTGTTCTTGGAATTTTTCTTCTTCGATAAATCATTAATTTTTTCTTTTTAATATCCACAATTTGTGAAATACTATTTTTTTAATTAAAGGAGATAACAATGAATATATTCAAGAAAACTATTTTTTCAGTTTTACTTTCTCTATTGGTAATAGGAAATGTAAATGCTGATAAAATAAGAATTGGAACAGAGGGTGCTTATCCTCCATGGAACTCAAAAAATGAAGCAGGTAAGTTAATAGGATTTGAAGTAGAATTAGCTTACACACTATGCAGATACATTGGACAACAATGTGTAATAGTTGAACAAGATTGGGATGGAATGATTCCAGCTTTAATCATGAGAAAGTTTGATGCAATAATGGCAGGAATGTCAATTACTGCAGAAAGACAAAAAGCTATAAGCTTTTCTCAAGGTTACGCTGATGAAGTTGCATCTTTAGCAGTTATGAAAGGATCTAGTCTAGAAGGTTTAGATACACCTGCTGGAATAAACCTTACTAAACCAAACGCTGCAGCTAAAAAAGCTCTTAAAACACTTACAGCTGCATTAGCAGGTAAAACTGTTTGTGTACAAACTGCTACAATCCACCAAAACTTTTTAGACTCAGGTGATGTAGGAAAAGTAAATGTAAGAACTTATAAAACACAAGACGAAGTTAACTTAGATTTAGCATCTGGAAGATGTGATGCTGCATTAGCTGCTGCTGTTGCATTCAGTGATTATGCAGAAAAATCAGGTAAGCCAGTTGTACTAACTGGACCAACTTTCTCTGGTGGTGCTTTTGGAAACGGTGTTGGAGTAGGTATTAGAAAAGATGATACTGAACTTTTGAAAAAGTTTAACGCCGCTATCAATAAAGCGAGAAAAAACGGAGACATTAGTAGAATTGCTACTAAGTGGTTTGGTTTCGACGCTTCTATGTAATTAAATTTTAGATTTGGCGACTATCATGTATAGTCGCCAATCTGTATGGAACTTCTAGCATTTGGAGATACTGGTTGGGGTGATGAATTATTTTATGCAACCCTGATGACAATAGCTGTTTCAATAACAGCAATGTTTGTAGGTTTTCTTTTTGCTTTAATCTTTACACCATTAAAATTATCAAAAAATAAGTTTTTAAATTTTATCGCCAATTCTTACACAACTATAATAAGAGGTGTTCCAGAGTTATTAGTAATTTACCTTTTCTTTTTTGGTGGAACTGGTGCAGTAATGTTTGTTGCATCAATGTTTGGTTATAATGAATATATTGAAATAAATGCGTTCATTACAGGTGCATTTGCAATCGGAATAATCTCTGGAGCTTATTCAACAGAAGTTTTTAGGGGAGCAATACAATCAATTGATAAAGGCCAGTTCGAAGCTGCAAATGTATTAGGTCTAAATAAATTTGGAAAATTTTTTAAAATTATTTTACCTCAAACATTAAGATTAGCTATTCCAAATCTAAGTAATGTTTGGCAGATAACTCTAAAAGACACTTCTCTAATTTCAGTTACAGGTTTAGTTGAAATCATGAGACAGTCGTATATTGCTGCTGGATCAACGAGAGATCCATTATTCTTTTATTCATTTGCTGCAGTTTTATATTTATTACTTACTTTTGTGAGTATGAAATTAATCAATAGATTAGAAGTTAAATATAGTAGGGGGTATTGATGGATCTTGAATTAATGATTAATAGTTTCCCAAAGTTACTTAATGCTGCTGTAATAACTTTAAAACTTCTTTCGGTTTCTTTAATAATTGGATTATTCATTGGCTTATTTTTTGCAATTCTAAGATTAAATAAAAATATATTTATCAATAGATTTGCTTATGGATATTCGTATGTATTTAGAGGCACTCCACTTTTGGTTCAAATTTTTATAATTTATTTTGGATTAGGTCAGATTGAATATTTGAGATCAACAGTTTTATGGGTAATTTTAAAAGAACCATATTGGTGTGCAATTATTGCTTTTGCTCTAAACACAGGTGCTTATACTTCAGAGATATTAAGATCAGCATTTCAAACAATTAAACCTGGAATAATAGAGGCAGGTAAAAGTTTAGGTATCTCAAATAAAGTAATCTTTTATAAAATTCAGATACCTATCGCTGTTAGACAATCTTTACCAGCTTATGGAAATGAAATTATCCTGATGATGAAAGGAACTTCTTTAGCGAGCACAGTTACCATAATGGACCTTACAGGTGTTGCAAAATATATAATTTCAACAACTTTTAAACCAATTGAAGTATTTATAGTTGCTGGTGGAATTTATCTATTTATGACTTTTATCATTCACAACGTAATAAAATACCTAGAAAAGAAATACAGTTTTAACTAATTATAAAGCTTTTATTTTAGAGGAGTCTATGTAAATTTTGATATCTTCATTAGGTGAAAAAATTTTTTTATTTATTTCGTGTAAAGTATCAACTGTTAACAAGTGATTTTTAACCTCAATTGAATATCTTATGATATTTCCAAGAAATTCCTGATTTTTAACTTTTGCAGTAAAATTTTGTAACTTAGTATCAAAATTTTCAAAATATAGATTTTGAGGTCTCAGTAAAATACTAGTAGCGTTTTGATTGTCAGGAATATCATTGATTATTAATCCGTTATTGCTAGTAAAAATATTATTTTTAAATGTTCCAGAAATTACATTAGTTGTGCCTAGAAAATTTGCAACAAAAGTATTTGCAGGGTTGTTATAAAGATCTACGGGTTTTCCTACTTGTTGAACAACACCATCATTTAAAATTGCTAGATTAGTTGACATGGAATTTGCTTCTTCTTGGTCGTGCGTAACAAAAATAGTTGTAATTCCAATTTTTGTATGGAGATCTAGAAGTTCTTTTCTCATTTGTACCCTTAATTTTGCATCAAGGTTTGACAATGGTTCATCTAATAACAAAACTTTTGGTTTGACCACCAAAGTCCTAGCCAAAGCTACTCTTTGTTGTTGACCACCTGATAATTGATAAGGATATCTATTTCTTAAATCTTTTAGATCTACTAGTTCCAATACTTCATCAACTCTTATATCAATCTCTTTTTTATTAACTTTTTTTTCCTCAAGTCCAAAACAAATGTTTTTATAAACTGTCATGTGAGGCCACAAAGCATAATTTTGAAAAACCATCCCAACATCTCTCTCCCAAGGATTTAAATTACTTACTTCCTTCCCATCTATGAAAAGTTCTCCTGAGCTTGATTTTTCAAATCCAGCAACTAGTCTAAGTAAAGTGGTTTTTCCACAGCCCGAAGGTCCTAAGAAAGTATAGAAATCTTTGTTTTCAATATTGAGATTAACATCTTTTAAAACATGATTAGACCCATAAGAAACATTGATATTCTTTATCTCAATAATTGAACTACTCATTAATCTATCTTAGCCTCCATACCTCTTTGTTTATATTTTTTTTCTATAATTAATTGTGAGAGATAAGTTCCTACTGCAACAATTAAAACTCCAATTACACCAAAACCTGCCCCTGGTCCTCGTCCTGCAGCTGTTTGCATGTAAGAGTATATTGCATAAGCAAGTGGTGCATCAGATTCTGTTGAAACTAACATTATTGTTGCAGATAATTCAACTGTTGCTGTTGAAAAACTTGTAATAAAACCAGCTAACAATCCTCCTGTCATAAGTGGAATTAATATTTTTCTAAATATTGAGATCTTCTGTGCCCCCAAAGACTCAGCTGACTCCTCTAAGTATTTACTTATTTGCATTAGAACTGCGTTACATGCTCTTAGAGCATAGGGTAATCTTCTTACAGCAAGAACAATAACTATCATAAACCACCAAGAAGCTAGTGGGGTATCATTCCAAGGTAAGTTTATAGAATAAAAAGTTCTTAAATAACCGATTCCCAAAACTAAACCAGGTATTGCGAGTGCACTCATTGCTACATAGTCTAACAATTGTCTTCCAATAATTTTTGTTCTTAAAACTATGTATGAAATGAAGAAAGCAAGGACGACATCAATAAATGCAGCTATTGAACAATATAACATTGTATTTTTTATAAAGACGCTATTTTCAAAAACGTCTTTATAATGACTCAATGTATAAGCATCTGGTAGTACACTGAACGACCAAATTGTTCCAAATGATAAAAGTGTTAATGCTATATGAGGTGACAAAACCAAAAACAAAATAAAGAACACAACAAAATAAGCTAGATATTTTTGGTAGGGTAGAAAATCTCTTTTAATCATTCCACCACCACCTTTTTGAAGCATAGAATAATCTTTTCCACCCAAAGCTAATTTAGCAACCCAAACAGCCGAAACAGATGTTAAAACTAAAATAACACCAATAACATAACCCATTGGATCATTAATACCAATTGAAGAAATTCGAAGATAAGCTTGTGGAGCTAACATGGTATTTACATCTAGGAGTAAAGGGGTTCCAAGATCATCAAAGACTTTTAAGAAAACCAAACTTGCTCCAGCAACATAACCTGGCATGGAAAGAGGTAAAACTATTCTTCTGAATAAACCAAAACCTTTTGCTCCAAGATTTTGAGCCGACTCCTCCATTGTTCGATCAATATTATTAAGACTTGTGATTAAATTAATAAGTATGAATGGAAAATAATGGATGGACTCCACAAATATTACCCCATTAAGACCCTCCATAAATGGTATTTTGAAACCAAACCAGTCATTAAGGATTAAATTTATAGAACCATTACTTCCAAAAAGAAGCTTCATAGCAACGGCCCCAACAAATGGGGGCATAATCAAAGGAATAAATCCTAGACTTTGAATTATAACAGAACCTCTAAAATTAAATCTTGAAGTGAAGTAAGCTAAAGGCAAAGCAAATATTGATGAAAGGACAACAGACATCCCTGCAACGTAAAAAGAATTATAAAATGACTCTATGAATAAAGCATTTTGAAAAAAATCATAAAAATTTAATAAAGTAAAATGGCCGTTCTGGTCTAAAAATGAAACATAAAAAACTTGAAAAATAGGAACTGCTAAAAAAATTAGCAAGAATAGCCCTATAAAAAGCGCGCTAGATTTTAAAAAAAGATTTCTAAACATAAAAAAATGGCCTCAATCATTTAAATTGAGGCCATATTATATTTTATAGAGATTTAATTGCTTCTTCTGCTTTTTTTATAGCATTAGTGTAATTGTCTATAACAAATTTATCCCATTCAGCTTCAACCTCAGCCTGACGAGTTCCAGCATATTTTTCAATATCCTTTGCTTTTTTTCTTTTTTTCTTAAAGATTTTGTTGAACTCAGCATCATTAGCTTTAGCCTCAGTTATAGGCAGAGCTGCAACTAGTGCTCTTGCCTCAGCTATAAGTTTTTTAGCTTTAGGATTATTCTTGTTTCCAAGTTTAGCTTCAGCTTCATAAATTGCTGACATTGCTGCTCTTAGATCATCAAGACGATAAGTAATCATTACGTCAAATAATGAATTTACTAAATTATATCTTCCTTTTGACAGTTGAACATCAAATTTCACAGCAGCACCAATTGAGCTGTCCTTGAAAGGATTTGGAAAATCCTTTGGAGCTTTTGAGTATGTTTTCGGATTAACTGGTAATCTTCTGATTTTTGGATCAAGAAGAATTTCTTGACCTTCAGGAGTTAAAAGAAAATCTATAAACAATTTCGCATTTTTCTCATTAGGAGCATTAGTAATAACACCAATATTCGCTGGTACTAAAGTCGTTACAGTTGGATAAACGAAACCTACTGGAAAGCCGCTTCCGATAGAAGATAGTCCAAAGAAGTCAATAACTATACCAACTCCAAAATCACCACTATTTACTCCATCTGGCACACCAAAACTTCTTGCGGTTACTGTTTTAAAGTTTGCAGCAATACTTTTCATTTTGCCCCATCCCTTAACAAATCCATCACCTTGTAGAAGTGTTTCTACAGTCAAGTGTGTTGTACCTGATCTTGAAGGAGCACTCATACCAGTATGACCAAAATAAATTGGATCAGCCATATCAATCCATTCTTTTGGTGCTGGAAGATTGTTTGCTTTAAGATATCTATTATTCCACATCATACCATAACCAGCTGCAGCAAATCCTGTATAAAAACCCTCTGGATCATTAATAGGATAAGAACCAACTAATTTTGGAATTCCTTTTACTTTTGATGAGTACTTAGCAAGAAGACCATCACCTTTTAATACTTCAAATGCATCTGGTGCAGAAGCCCAGAATAAATCAGTACCGTTATTTGATGAAGTTTCTTGAATATATTTAATACCTGCTGTCGTCTTTTTACCAACTACTTCAACAGTTATATTTGGATATTTCTTTTCAAAAGCTGCTTTAAACTGCCCTGATAAATCTTTAGGAAAAGATGTGACTATGACTAAATTTCCTGAGTTAGCAAAGACGTTAGAAGCAAAAAATAATAAAGAAATAAATACTAATAATATTTTTTTCATTTTATTCCCCTCTCTGTTTATATTAAATAAAGTATCAAGGTATTTAAGGATAAAGTCAAACAATCAACACTAGAATCACTTTTTAGTTTAAAGAATAACTAAATCTAACTTTTGTTTACCAAGTCTTTCATTGCCATTTTCTGTAACTAAATAAGTTTCACCTAAATTCATTGCTAACTGGTGTTCAGAGTCCATCAATATCATGTGCATAAAAAATATATTTCCAGGCTGCATTACATAAGGATTATTAGTGTAAAGCATTGGCCAATCCATCCAGTTTGGAGAAAAAGTATTTCCTAATGAGTAACCACAAGCATTCATCCGAGCTTTTTTAAAACCAAGATCATCAAAAGTTTTTGCATGAATATCAAAAACTTCTCCAACTTTATTTCCAGGTTTTAATTTACTTTCACAATTTTTAAGAGCTTCAACACATGCTTCATGCATTTTATGATGTTTAGGATCTGCTTTACCAATAGGAATGGTTCTAAACATAGCAGAATGGTAATGTCTATAAGTACCAGCCCATTCAACAGTTAATTGATCTTGTTTGTCTAAAATTTGTTTTTCTGCTTGATAACGACAAAGCAGTGCATTTTTACCAGAACCAATTATAAATTCATTTGCAGGATAGTCTCCACCACCTTCAAATATAACTCTGTTCATTTCTGCTAAGATCTTAGATTCACTAACACCAGCTTTTGCATGTCTCCATACTTCGTCTAAAGCTTTATCAGCAAGCTCTGCAGCTTTTTTAACATAAACAATTTCCTCTTCAGATTTTACTACTCGTAATTTTGTTATTAAGTCTGATTTATCCTCAAGAGAACAATAATTTTCTAAAGATTTGTTTAATCGAAGAGCATTACGACCAGTTAAACCATAAGCTTCATATTCAACTCCTAACTTTTTTCCTTTAAGATTTAACTCATTTAAAATAATTTTAAGATCATCAGTTGGATTTGATCCATCTTTATCAACCCATATCCTAATATCTTCTATGTTGGATGTATTTTGAGCTTGTCTTAAATCAGGAGCTCTTGTGAGCAGTATTATATTTCCGCTTTTATCTAAAACCAATGTCTGAAAAAAAACATAACCAAAGGTATCGTATCCAGTTAACCAATACATGGACTCTTGTCTAAACATTAAAAGAGCATCAAGGTTTTGCTCTTTCATCGAATTTAAAACTTTATTTTTTCTGCTAGAAAACTCTTCTTTTGAAAAATGAAGCGCCATTAGAATTATTTAGTAACTAGTATATTCTTTTATCTCTTTTATAACTGAACCGGTGTGATTATTAATTTCTAATTTTATTTTTGCTCTATCATCATTAAGAAAATGGACGTCTCTTGAAAGTTGAATAAATTTTTCGCCAAAATCTTTATCTTTTTCACATTGTCTTTTATCATCCTCAATAACCCATAGTTTAGAATTTATTTCTTTTAATGATTGATAAAGATCATTAAGTTTACCATCAGATTTTACATTCTTATCAAGCTGATTTTTTAGAATAGAGTGTTCGTTATTGATAAATTTTAGTTTTTCTGAATCTTTAATTTTTCCTTGTTTGATTTCTAAAATTGAAATTTTATCTAAAAGTTCACCTATCGAAACTTCAACTATAATTTTATTCATAAAATTTAATACTGTGCTATCTTGTTATAAATATGTCTAATATTTTAATTATTAAACACGGATCATTAGGAGATATAGCTCAAGCAAGTGGTGCAATTCAAGACATATCTGAAAATCATAAAAATGATCGAATTTATTTACTAACTACAAAAGCTTATTTAGAAGTTTTTAAAAAAAATCCATTTATTCATGAAGTAATCCTAGATAAAAGGTTGCCAAGATATAATCTTATATACTTATATTTCTTAATGAGAGAACTTAAGAAACATAGTTTTTCAAAAGTTTTCGATCTTCAAAATTCCTCAAGAACAAATTTTTATAAAAATATTCTTTTTCCTAAAGCAAAAAAAGAAACATGGTCTAGCTCAATTACAACTTTGCCAGAAGTAATAGATAAAAAGGAATTTGATAAACACTCTGTTCTAGATAGATTTAATCATCAATTACAAACCTCAGGACTAAAAACATCTCATACTTTAAATCCTAATTTTAGTTGGGCTGGCTCTGAGATCAGTAAAATCAAAGATCATTTCAAATTGAATAAATTTATTTTATTATTTCCTTTTTGCTCGCCTCACTTGCATATTAAGAAATGGCCTTATTATAATGATCTTATAAAACTTATTTTAGATAAATTTGGTAACGAATATAAAATTGTTATAGCTCCGGGCCCATCCGAGATAAATGATGCAAAAGAAATAAATGCTGAAGTTTTATTAGATAATGGAAAAGCACTTGATATTCCTCAACTAACTTCTTTAATAAAAGAAAGCACCTTTGTTATTGCTAATGATACGGGACCTGCTCATATTGCAGCTCATGTTGGAGCTAAAGGCTTAACTTTATTTGGAAAACATACTACTGCATACAAAGTCAGCATTGAAAGAGATAATTTTAAAGCAATTGAAGTAACAGACTTGAATAATTTAAGTGCAGAAAAAGTTTTTGAAAGATTAATTAATTCTTTAAATTAATTAAGAATTTTTTTGTATTCTTCAAAAGTTTTATCCCATTGAAATTTTGAAACATACTCTTTGGCATTCTTTCCAAGTTCAATATATTTTTTATTTTCAATCATTGAATTTAATGATGAATATATATCATCTAGATTGTTCCCATCACAAATTAATCCAGTTTTATCGTGATCAATTGCATCGGATGCACCACCATCTTTTCCTCCTAGTGAGGGAATTCCATATTGTGCAGCTTCCACATAAGCTATCCCAAAACCTTCTACAGAAGTTTTATGTATTATAGATGGCATGACAAAGATATTTGATTTAGCTATTAAGGCATTTTTTAAATCATTACTTATATCTTTAAAGAACATTACTTGTGAAGTTAGATCTAACTCTTCAACTAATTTTTTTATATTCTCCTCTTCATCACCATAACCAATACAAATATAAACAATATCAGGGTAAAGTTGTTTTAAATTTCTTAATGCCATAATTACTTTTTCATGATTTTTTCTTTTATCAAATCTAGAAACAGTAATTAGTCTTGGTGTTTTTACTTTTAATAGACTTTCAACTTTCTCAAGAGATTTTTTATTTAATTCCTGCACTGGATCAGCCCCAGGGTTTATGACTATAACTCTGTCTTGATCTACACCATTATTTATTGCTAAATTTTTTGTATATTCAGAATTTGCAATTACTTTCTCTACATTATTAAGAACTTTTATAACTCTTTTATTTAATGAGCTTCCTAAAGGATGGTTGATCTCTTTACCATGAATTAAACAATACTTTTTTTTATCAGTTTTTATCAATTCTAAACTTTTCCAGTGATCCGCAATGATACCCTCAACTTTATTTTCTTTTAAAAATTCATTTATTAATTGAGCTTTTCTTATTTTTCTTAAAAATTTTATTCCACCAACTCTTTCAATTGAAAAACTTGCCTGTTCATCAAAATCTTTATGATTTTCGTGATAATCCGCAAAAACTTTAATCATGAAATTTTTTGACATTTCACGAGATAAACCCCACATCAAACTTTGCATTCCACCTAATTCTGGTGGGAAAGTTTTGGTAACGATAATAAACATTAATTAGTTTTCCACTTTATACCACATCCAGCACTAGGAATTTGGTTCTCAGGTCCCTTATGAGTTTCAGCAATTTGCATCATAGCTTTTAAAAGATCACTATCGCCATCTCTAACTGGAATTAATTTTTTTAGTTCTCTCAATCTTCCCCTATATTGAAGCTCTAAATCTTTGTTGTATCCAAAAAAATCTGGAGTACATACTGCATCATAAGTTTTTGCTACTTCTTGCGTTTCATCAACTAAATAAGGGAAACCAAATTGATTTTTTTTTGAAAACTCAATCATATTATCAAAAGAATCTTCAGGATAATTTTCTGCATCATTGGCACAAATGGCTACTGAATTGATACCAATGTCTTTTAATTTTTTGCAATCTTCAACAATATCTTTTGTAACTGCTTTAACATATGGACAGTGATTGCAGATAAACATAATTAGTGTTCCTTTTTCACCTTTGACATCTGCTAGTGAGAGAATTTTACCTTCTGTTGATTTAAGCTTAAAGTCATGAGCTTTTTGACCAAAATCACATATTGGAGTTTGTATAGGCATAATGTAATAATATATAAATTATGTTTTACGATTTAAAAGATAAAAAACCAAAAAACTCTGGCGAAAATTGGGTAGCACCTAATGCAACTATAATAGGTGATGTTACATTAGAAAAAAATTCTAGTATTTGGTTTAATGCAACCTTAAGAGGCGATGTAGAAAATATTCATATTGGTGAAGGTTCTAATATACAAGACGGAAGTGTTTTGCATACTGATCCTGGTTATCCATTAAAAGTTGGAAAAAATGTTACCGTTGGACATATGGTTATGCTTCATGGATGTACGATAGGAGACAATAGTTTAATCGGAATAGGTGCAGTGATTTTAAATAATGCAAAAATTGGAAAGAACTGTTTAGTCGGTGCAAAAGCATTGATTACAGAAAATAAAGAAATTCCAGACAACTCTTTGGTGATAGGCTCACCTGGAAAAGTTGTAAGAGAAATTACTGAAGATGAAAAAAAAGCAATTATTGAGAACACAAAGCATTACCAAGATAACTGGAAAAAATATTCTAAAGCAATTTTTTAACTTGTGAAAAAAATTATATTAGTCTGTTTATTCAATATCATTATTTTCTCAAATTCTTATGCCAAACATCAATATGAGGAGTATAGTTTTTATGCCTTTTGGAAGTATGAAATAAAAGGATCTAATAATTATTATAAATTCAACTCAGATTTAATTCATGACAAAGACGTAGTAAAAGAACTAAAAAATAAAAAGAAAACTGGTTTACATAGTTATTTGTTATTTGAAGATAATAAAATTAAAATAGATGAACATGATCTTCCAGCCAATATTATAAGTAATAAGGGTTTAATGCCATCACACTCGATGGGTAAAAGTCTAGTGTCATATGTAACAGGTTACGCAATATGTGAAGGTTATATAGATGATATCAATGTTAAATTAGATGATTGGTCTACTATAAAGGGCACCCTTTACGAGGGTCAAAAACTTATAAATTTACTTAATATGACAGCAGGTGATCAAAAAATTATTGGTGAAAGAAACTTTAATTCAGACAATGGAATTCAAGATAAATCAGGAAAGAGATCTTTAAATGTAAATGTTTATCCAATAAAAAATATAATGGAGTCTAAAATTTTACAAAATACAAAAAAATCAGGTCCAGTTTATAATTATAATGCTTTAGCTACCAACACCATTATGAATTATACAATTTATAAAGTAGGTGATGAATATCAAAAATTATTAAATAAAGTTTTTAAGGAAGATGCAAAAATTAAAAATAGTGTATACTTTAGCAAGACCATAAGAAGATCATTTTCTGATAAAGAAAAGGGAGAATATGGAAGATATTCTTTTTATGCGGATAGATATGATTATCTAAGAATTGCAAAGTCAATTATGGATCATTGGAATAATGATACATGCGTAGGTAAATATTTGAAAACTATTTATGAACAAAGAATTAATAAAAATAAAAAAAATTATAATGGTGATAGACATGGTCAATTTTCTGTAAGTCAGTACACAAGAAAATATGGAGGACAGTTTCATTTTGACATAATTGGATTATCTAAAAGAAAAATTGCTGGCTTAGATGGTTTCGGTGGACAAAATATCATTATTGATTTTGAAAAAGAAAGGATAATTGTAGTAAATTCAAGAGATAGACACTACAATTGGAAAAAAATAGTTCTCAAAAAATTAAAGAAAAAATAAATTAAGTATTAATTATGAAAAAGATTTTTTGGGTTGTAGTTCTAGGTTTGTTGTTAAGCAGTAAAGCTTTTGCAGAAAGTGAAAAATGTAAATCATTACCCAAATACAGTAACCTTTGGTATTACAATAAGTGTGACGAGCAAAAATCTTTAAAATCAAAGAAAGTTAAAACATGGAAAAATAGACAAATTCCTGAAGAATATGTTAATCCAAATCTTGAGACATTGAGATACCATTTTCTTTCTTATAACAAAAGAGGTAAAAATGATAAAAAATTTTATACCAAACCATCTTCTCAACCAAGTGCTTTAAAATTTAATCTTCAAAAAGAACCAAAGATAATAAAAAAGATTGTTAAGAAGATGCAGTCGACAGGTTTAATTAGTTATTTAATGTATGAAGATGGAGAGATTGTTATTGATCAGCTATCTCCCCCTGAAAGATTTGGAGATTTAATAGATGATGACACGATGATATACAGTATGTCTTTAGGAAAAAGTTTAGGTGGTTACCTCATGGGTCATGCCATCTGTAAAGGTTACATTAATTCTTTATCATCAACTTTGGCTGATTGGCCAATCCTCAAAGGAACACTGCTGGAAACAGCTACAGTACAAGATCTTATCAACGCCAGCACAGGTGATCAAAAATATATTTGGAACAATAATTTAAGTTCAGGAAGAGACATAGGTGATTTAACTATTGCCAGTATTGCAAAAAAAGAATTAGCAAACACTAAACCAGGAAAAAAACGTTTTAACTATTCTCAATTTTCTCCCAATGTAGCTTTGAATTATATTTCATTTAAAACTGGACATAAATTTAATTCATTTATTAATGACGTCCTAAAAAATCATGTAGGTCTTGCTGGGAAATTAAGGTTTAATGGTAGTGGGGTTGAGTCAAAGGGTGTTATTCAATCAAATTTTAAAGCATCACGTTACGATACATTAAGAATTGGCATAGCTATTTTGAATGATTGGAACAGTGACACATGTATAGGAAATTATCTTAAAGATGTTTATTCAAATAGAGTTTATAAAGGAGCATATAATGTAGGTGACGGTTATTCACAATCTTATGCAGGTTTTTTTCATACCAACTATCCTGGCATAGGTGATACGGTGATGGGTATGGATGGATATGGTGGTATTGCATTGCTGATAAATTTTGATGAAAATCGAATTGTTTACACCCATGCAGTACATCGAGACTACAATTACAGATCTCTTGTTTTGAATGCTATAGATAAGGGAATATTTTAGGATATAAAAATTTGTTAAGGAACTAGCCAAGCATTTTTAATATTTCTTAAATCAATCTTTTAGAGATAAAATCTTAAAATATATTTTTAAATTTGGAAATTTTTTATTTAAAGTTTTTTTTATCACTTTGAACGAGTCTTTGTGTATCTTGTTTTCAATAATAGAGGTAAATTTCTTTTTACCATTTACAATTTTTGCAGCACCACAATCTTTATGATTTATTACAATAAGTTTATTAATCTTATGTAATTTGATGGAAGTTGATAAATTATCTATAAAAGTAGAGTGCCATTTTTTAAATTTTTTGTGAGTTACACCAATGCCGGCCCCAGCTATTGTAAAAGAACTATATTTTCCTGTGAGTTTTTTACCTTTTAGATATTTATAAACTTTTGGCTGAAAACGTGGATCCATACAAGATAGAACCATTGCTTCGTATTTTTTCATTAAGGAACCAGCCAACTTTCTTTTTTATTTTCTAAATCAAACTTAGCTCTACGGTGCCCTTTAGCTGCAAGGTATAACCACTCAATAGATTTAATTTTACACTTAATAACTGTAAAATTTTTATAACCCTCTTCACTTTGTTCCATCGTGTAATCAAAATCCTCTAATTTAGATATCATTCCGGAGGTTGGATTATCCGATGCAGTTCCAGGAGGGCTATCAGTTAAGTAACATCTTCTACTAATATGTTGAGTTTTTTTCCAAGATTTCTCAGTGGTAGAATTTTGATTATTTACTTCACACTCAACTTTAACTCTTAATTGTATCTTTTCTTCTTTATCATAAAAGACTAAAGAAGCATTTTTATTTTTCTTGAGAATCTCTACTTTTGGCGATCTAAGATCGGTGTGAAACTGTAACAAATTATTCTCTCTATCTGATTTTCTTAACACAACAATTCTGCCATCAACTTCGTTTTGATGAGCACAAATAAAAACTGGAATTCTGAATGGCGAGCCTCTATTGGTCACAGCATCATCTAACATAGACCAATACTTATTTTGAATTTCCGCAAAATCTTCATAGTATGCTGGCTGCATACTTTATTTTCTAAATCTTTTTATTAAGCTTGAAGTATCCCAACGATTACCACCCATGCCTTGTACTTCACCATAATATTTATCAACGAGTTCAGTGACAGGTAACAATGAGCCATTATTTTTAGCTTCATTCATTGCAATCTTTAAATCTTTTCTCATCCAATCCACTGCAAAACCAAAATCAAATTTGTCATCAATCATTGTTTTATATCTATTTTCCATTTGCCAAGATTGTGCAGCACCTTTTGAAATAACTTCAATAACATCTTCCATGTTCAATCCAGCCTTCATTCCAAAATTAATAGCTTCAGATAGGCCTTGAACTAAACCTGCAATACAAATTTGATTAACCATTTTAGCTAGTTGTCCATTGCCAGGACCACCAAGTAATTTCATTTTTTTACTGTAACAATCAATCTTATCTTTTGCTTTATCAAAATCAGTTTGATCACCACCGATCATAACTGTTAGTGCTCCATTTTCTGCACCAGCTTGTCCTCCTGATACAGGAGCATCTAATGCACCAAATCCATTTTTTTTTGCATAAGCATGAATCTCTCTCGCAATTGTTGCAGAAGCAGTTGTGTTATCAATATAAACAGCTCCTTTTTTGATTGTTTTAAATGCACCGTTGTCTCCAAAGGTTACTTCTCTTAAATCATTATCATTTCCAACACATGTAAAAATGTATTCTGCGTCTTTTGAAGCTTCAGCTGGAGTATCAGCTATATTACCTTTGTATTCTTTAATCCATTTTTCAGCTTTGGATTTTGTTCTGTTAAAAACAGTTACATTGTGTCCACCTTTTGATATATAACCAGCCATTGGATAACCCATGACACCAAGACCTATAAAAGCAACATTACAGCTCATAATTTTTTTAATATGTTTAAAAGTTTAAGTTTAAAAGTAATTATATTTGGTTTTATATTTACATTTTTTTCTAGTTTTGGACAGAGTTTTTTTCTTGGTCTTTTTAATTCTAGTATACGAGATGCTTTATCTATCACCCAGGGACAATTTGGAACAATCTATGCATCCGCAACCTTGCTCAGCAGTTTTTTGTTAATTTGGGTTGGAAAAAAAATAGATGATATCAATATATTTAAATTTGCATTTTTTGTTACAATACTTTTATCTTTTTCTTGTTTTTTCTTCTCAAAGATTTCTTCAATAACTTTTTTGTTTATAGCAATTTTTTTAATGAGATTTTCAGGTCAGGGTATGATGTCTCATACTGCAACAACGACAATTTCAAGATATTTTACAAAATCTAGAGGAAAAGCTTTAAGTACAAGCTGGTTTGGTCTCTCTACTGCTGAATTTATATTGCCTGTTTTAATTGTATATTTACTCACTGTTACTTCTTGGCAAAATTTATGGATATATATTTCAATATTAGTTTTAATACTTCTTCCAATTACCTCTTTTATTTTAGTAAGGAATTTAAACTTTGAGTCTAGAGAAGAAACTAATCAAAATGAGTCTAATGAAAAAATAAAACAATGGAAAAGAATTGAAGTACTTAAAGATTATAGATTTTATATCGTTTGTTTGAATATGTTAGCAATGCCATGGATTGCAACAGGTGTATTTGTTTACCAATCTTTTATCACCGAGTCTAAAGGGTGGGGCACCTATGTAATTGCACAATCTTTTATGGTTTATTCTGTTTTGTCAGTAATAACTTTATTAGTTGCAGGTTTTTTGATCGATAAATTTACTAGCAGAAAATTACTTATTTTTATGAATATTCCGTTGTTAATCTCAACAATAGTTTTAATGTATTTTGATATTTCATTTTCAGCTTTCTTATTTTTAGGCTTAATTGGTATATCAAATGGACTTGCAAACGTATTAGGTTCTTCAACGTGGGCAGAAATTTATGGTGTAAGACACATCGGCTCTATAAAAGCCTTAACTACAGCGTTAATGGTTTTTTCAACCGCTTTTGGTACTGCATTTTTTGGTCTTTTAATTGATACAGGATTTTCAATAGAACAAGTTGCGCAAGTATCATTTATCTATATCGCTTTAGCTGCAGTTTTGTTATTTTTTGTTAGAAATAAGCTAAATCCTCAGTATTTATAAAATTCCCCTTGATTTTTTAAAGTTCACTGTATAGATACTCCGCATGGCTAGAGTAACAGTAGAAGATTGCATCGATAAAGTAGAAAGTCCTTATGAATTAGTTTTAGTTGCCAAAGAAAGAGCAACTCAACTTAACACTGGAATAGAACCAACTTTAGATAGAGATAACGATAAAAATACAGTTATTGCTCTTAGAGAAATTGCAGAAGAAAATATTAAAGTAAATGAACTTACTGAAAGTGCAGTTTACAAATTAAGAAAACATGTAGAGCAAGTTGATGATGGTGCTGAGGATGATGAAGATGTAGGTGATGATTTTGAAAGTCTATATAAAGGTGAAATTTCAAAAAGTGGTACTCCTATTTTGCCATCTAAGAGAGCAAGAAAAACTCCAGAGAAAATTCAAGTTTCTAATGAAGACTTAGCAGAACTATCTCAAACTGCTAAACCAGACATTGATACAGCAGCTACCGATGAAACAGGTGATGAGCAAGGCGATGTTTCGTTAGATGAGGTGACTGAAACAGAAAATCAAGCTACTGAGCAAGACACTTCAAACGAAGTTGAGAACAATTAAGTAAATTCTTTTAAAATTTTTTCTCTATGTTCGTCTAAATCAGGGATATCACCTCTAGTTTTTTCATCTTTATAAGTAGACATTTTAATTGGATTACCTGCTAATTTAAAATCTCCAATCTCTTTATGAAATGCTTTAACAATCATGTTTCTTGCATCTACTTGAGGATTTTCTACTGCTTCTTTAATATTAAATATTGGACCACATGGAATTTTTTCTTTTTCCATATCTTTAACCCATTCACTGGTCGATCTAGATGCTAATTTTTTTTCAAGAATTATTTTAAGTTCATCCATATTCTTAGCTCTTGATGAATTGTCAGAAAATTTAGGATCTTTACTTATCTCAGGCATTGCTAAAAGTTCACAGAGTTTTTCAAACAATCTATCGTTCCCAGCAGCAATGATAATGTAACTATCTTTTGTTTTGAAAGCTTCAAAAGGTGCAATAGATGGATGACGTGACCCCATCGGTTTTGGTATTTCATTTTTTGCTAAGTAACGAGCGATAGCATTTTCTAAAATTGCTATTTGACAATCTAGCATCGAAACATCTATGAACATCCCTTTACCTGTTTTTTGTCTATCATAAAGAGCTGCATTAATTCCAATTGCTGTGAACAAACCAGCAGTGATGTCACCAATTGATGTCCCAACTCTAGTTGGTTCAGAATTAGGCTGACCAGTTACACTCATTAATCCACCCATACCTTGTACAACCATATCGTAAGCAGGTAACTCTTTCAAAGGACCAGTTTGACCAAATCCAGAAGCAGAAGCGTAAATTAATTTAGGATATTTTTTATTAACATCTTTCCAACCGTAACCCCATTTTTCTAAAGTACCTGGTTTGAAATTTTCCACTAAAATATCAGCTTTAGATAAAATTTTATCAAAAATTTTTTTATCCTCACTATTTTTTAAATTCAGCGCAATACTTTCTTTACCTCTATTCAATGACATAAAATAGGCTGAGTAATCTTTAATGAATGGTCCAAATTTTCTAGAGTCATCTCCAATTTCTGGGGCTTCAACTTTAATTACTCTTGCACCAAGGTCTGATAGTATCATTGTGCAGTAAGGACCGACCAATACCCTTGTTAAATCAACTACTAGTAGGTTTTTTAACGGTCCATCCATATAATTTTATATAACATGAGTTTTTGTCGACTTGACTCTTATTAATAAGTTCACTTTAATTCAACTATTAAAAATAACAATAGAGGGAAAAAATAATGTTAAAAAAGATATCTTTATATTTAACTTCATTAGTTTTTGTTTTTACTACTATTGGTTCTGCTTATGCAGTTACGCTGAAAGCAAGTCACCAATGGCCAGGTACACCAAGAGCTGATGGATCTTATGACCCACGTCACGAAATGGTTCAAATTATTGCTGACGAGGTGAAAAAAGCAAATGTTGGAGTAGATATTAGAATTTACCCAGCTAAATCATTATACAAACCAAAAGAACAGTGGAAACCAATGACAACTGGTCAATTAGATATTTCTGCTTTTCCATTAGCATATGCTTCTAAATTCCATCCAGAATTTGACGCAACTTTAATGCCTGGAACAGTAAAAAATCATGACCACGCATTAAGATTTAATAAAGGTCCAATGATGACTGAAATTAAAAAAATTATTAATGATGCTGGTGTTGTAGTTTTATCTGATGCTTGGTTAGGTGGTGGTTTTGCTTCAAAAACAAAATGTATTAAAAATCCTAGCGATGCAAAAGGTCAAGTTATGAGAGCTGCAGGAAAAGCATTTAACCAAATGTTAGAAGCTGCAGGCGCAGGTATACAAAGTATGCCATCATCTGAAATTTACACAGGTTTACAAACTGGTGTATTAACAGGTGCTAACACTAGTTCAGGAAGTTTTGTAAGTTACAAAATTTATGAACAAGTTTCATGTGCAACTCCTCCAGGAAAATTTGGTCTATGGTTTATGTATGAGCCAATTTTGATGTCTAAGAAGTCTTTTGATGCCTTAAATTCTAAGCAGCAAAAAGCTTTAATGAAGGCTGGAAAAGTTGCTGAGAAATACATGACAGCTCAAGTAGAAAACTTAGATAAAAAGTTTGAAGATGCTTATAAAGCTGCAGGTGTGAAATTAGTATACATGGATGCAAAAGATCATGCTGCATGGGTAGAGATTGCGAAAAAATCTTCTCATAAGGCATTTGCTGACAAAGTTCCAGGTGGCGATAAGCTGATGGAAATGGCTTTAGCAGTTAAATAAAATAATATATAAAGAACCCCTATTTATTCTTATTAAATAGGGGTTTTTTTTATGAAAAAAAAGTATCTTCAATTTTGTGATCATATAGCCAAAGCATGTGGTGCTTTTGCTGTATTAGCATTGCTCTTATCAATCTTAGTAATCGTTGAACTTGTTTTTGAAAGATATTTTTTTCAAAGAGCAATCACATGGCAAACAGAACTTGTAACTATGTTGTTAGTTGCTTCAACTTTTATAGGGAGTGTATACGTTCTGAGTGAGAAAGCTCATGTGAGCATGGAATGGATTTATGATTTTTTATCCAAGAAAAATATAATTAGATTAAAAATTTTTACATCATCTATTAGTTTATTATTTTTCCTAATTTTATTTTATTTTGGATTTTTAATGTTCGAGGAAGCATTTACCAAAAATTATTCAACAGGAACTGTGTGGGATCCACCACTATGGATACCATATTCATCAATGATGTTGGGGGCTTTATTAATGATATTACAGTATATCGCAGAAATTATAAAATTAACTGATGAAGAGGATTTTAGATAAATGGATCCATTGATTATAGCATTAATTGTTGCAGTTTTTACTTTATTGGTACTTTTTTCTGGAATTCCAATTGCATTTGGTTTGAGTTTTGTTTCGATAGCTCTTTTGGTAACATTTGAAGGTTTTCAAATGCTTGATGTCTTTGCGGAGACGTTTTTTGCAGGATTAAATTCTTTTGTTTTACTTTCAATACCAATGTTTATTTTAATGGGAATGGCAGTTGCCAATTCTCCTGCAGGAAAAGATTTATATACAGGCTTAGATAGATGGCTTTGGAGAGTACCGGGAGGACTGGTAATTTCAAATATTGGAGCTTGTTCAATTTTTGCAGCTTTAAGTGGATCTAGTCCAGCAACTTGTGCTGCAATTGGAACAATGGGAATACCGGAGATGAGAAAAAGAGGTTACTCCGACCAAATCGCAACAGGAACCATTGCTGCTGGAGGAACCTTAGGAGTTTTAATTCCTCCTAGTATTGTTTTAATTGTTTATGGAATCGCAACTGGTACATCAATTGGAAGATTGTTTTTATGTGGTCTTGTACCGGGCTTTATGTTGGCAGGTATGTTTGCGATATGGGCTTTAATACACAGTTATTTTATTGATAAAGATGCAGCAAAAGCTTTAAGAAATAGAGTAAGACCAACTTTAAAAGAAAAACTTGAAGTATTACCAAGGATTCTTCCTTTCTTAGCGATTATCGCTGGTGTGTTGTATGTACTTTATGGAGGAGTCGCAACACCATCAGAGGCTTCTGGAGTAGGGGCATTTTTAGTTTTTGTATTAATTGCTGTTGTATACAAAATTTATCAGCCAAAAAAGATTTGGAACATTGTTAAAGTTTCAATGAAAGAAAGTGTAATGATAATGTTCATTATTGCTGCTTCATATCTTTTTGCATTCACTCTTTCGCAACTTTATGTAACTCAATCTCTAGCACAAAGCATGGTGGAATTAAGCTCAAACAAATGGGTTGTGTTCATTCTAATAAACATATTTCTTTTGATAGCTGGTTTCTTTTTACCTCCAGTTGCAGTTATTGTAATGACCTCAGCAATATTATTGCCAGTTATTACTACTTTAGGTTTTGACCCATATTGGTTTGCAATAGTATTTACAATCAATATGGAGATTGGCTTAATTACACCACCAGTTGGATTAAATCTTTATATTATAAAAGGAATTACCCCAGACGTTAGTTTGTCAGAAATTTTAAAAGGATCTATACCGTTTATGATAATTATGGCTTTAGCTATAGTAATTTTATGTATTTTTCCTGAGATTGTTACATGGCTACCTGATAAAATAATGGGTAAAGACCTTGGATTCTAAAAAAAAAATAAACAGAAAAATATCAGTTGCCCCAATGATGGATTGTACTGATAGACATGATCGTTTCTTTTTAAGACTGATGAGCAAAAATGTAATGCTCTATACTGAGATGGTTGCAACAAAATCTGCAATTCATGGTGATAGAAAAAAAATTTTATCTTTTAGTCCTGAAGAAAAACCATTGGCTCTACAAGTAGGTGGGTCTAATAAAGAAGAGTTAGCAGAAGTAGCTAAAATTGCAGAGGATATGGGTTATGACGAAATTAATATTAACCTTGGTTGCCCTAGCAAAAAAGTTCAAAAAAATAAATTTGGAGCATGTTTAATCAAAGAACCTGATTTGGTTGCTGAATGTATTAATTCAATGGTTAACGCATGTAAAATTCCCGTTACAGCTAAGACAAGAATTGGTTTCGATGATACAGAAGAGTTCGATTATTTAAATAATTTTATTCATAAGATGAGAGATGCTGGTTCAAAAACATTTATTTTGCATGCAAGGAAGGCTATTTTGACAGGCTTGTCTCCAAAACAAAATTTAAATATTCCAAAATTAAACTATAAAATGGTTTATGATGTTAAAAAAGAAAATCCTAATTTAGAAATAATTATCAATGGCGGTATCACAAAAGTTGAGGAAATAAATAATCATTTAAATTTTTGTGATGGTGTAATGATAGGAAGATCAATTTATCAAAATCCTTATTCCTTAATTGAAATTGAAAAAGAAATATTCAAGACAAAAAGTAGTCCCACAAGGGAACAAGTTGTAGAAAAACTTTTAGAGTATGCTGATAGAGAAGTAAAATTAGGAACAAAAATTAATCATATCATGAGACATACAGTAGGTTTATATCATGGACAAGTTGGTTCAAAAGAATGGAAAAGATATTTAAGTGATAACATGATGGCAAGAGACTCCGATTTTCAAAAAGCAAAACATATTATGACTATTGTTCAGAATAATGAAAAGGCAATTCAGGCCAACTCATAATGGAAACTTTAGACATAAATGAAATTATAAATCTTTTATTTGTTTTATCTTTAGCAGCATCAGTCGCTGGTTTTATGGCAGGTTTATTAGGCGTTGGTGGTGGTATTATAATAGTGCCTGCCCTTTATTATGCTTTTACTGTTTTAGATTTTGATATTGCAACAAGAATGCATCTTTCAGTTGGTACTTCGTTAGCAATCATAATTCCAACTTCCATCATATCAACAAAAACCCACATGGAGTATGATGCGGTTGATTTTAAGTTAATCAAATCATTTGGTATATTTATTTTATTTGGTGTAATTGGCGGAACATTTTTAGCAGTAAACTTGAAAACACCTGCTTTTGTTCTATTTTTCTCAATTATGGCTTTTATAGTTGGTTTATTTTTTATTTTTTTCAGAGAACAACTTTTAAAAAATCCAAAAATGATCTCTGACTCTGCTAAAAATATTTCTGGAGTTATTATAGGTTTTATATCTGTATTATTAGGTATAGGTGGTGGTTCTTTAATGGTTCCTTTTATGAGAACTTTTGGTTACGATATTAGGAGATCAATAGGAACTGCAGCAGGAGTTGGATTTTTAATTGCAGTTTTTGGTACTGTCACGATGATTACCGGAGGTAAAATTGTAGATAACATAAGTACGCCTTATAGTTTTGGATATGTAAATTTACTTGGATTTTTAGTTTTTGTACCAGTAACAATGCTAATGGCTAGAATAGGAGCTAAAGCAGTTTACAAAATAGATAAAAATATTTTAAGTAAAATCTTTGGAATATTTTTGATTATTGTATCGATCAGATCTTTTTTTGAATACTTATCAATAACTTAAGATTTAATCAGTTCCCCATTTAACTCTGCTCCAAATTCTTTCGTGAAAATAGTAGAAAAAAAGTGGAACTATTGAACCCACACCAAGTATTCCCGCACCCGTGAATGTTCCAGTGTAGATATAACCAAAAATTACCCAATAAACAAAAATGATAAATCTCCAAGAAAAAGTTTTGGCTACTGATCTAATTTTTTTATCTGCCATAAAAAAAAAGAGGTGACTTCAGTCTCCCTCCATCACCTCACAGTACAAATTTAATTGATTCTTTAAAATTTAATGAACACTTAATAGTTGAATCTATGAGTTAATCACCAAAGTTAATTGGTTTAACATAGCTTTCACTCAAAGATTGTACTCAATATAACCACAACTTCTATATGCAACAAATATGAAAAATTGTTATTTTACACAATGAGTAAAAACAAGGTGAAAAAAAAGATTCGAAATAATCTTAAAATTTTTAAATCTATTCCTGAGAGTATTATTGATGGAACAAAAAATAAAATTGGGAATTTTTATCAAAATTTTAAAAAAAATAGAGAGAAAAGAAAATTACAAATAGAAAAAGAGAAAAGAATTCAAGAAAAAAAAGAAATTCAACAACAAAAGAAACAAGCTCAAAAAGACAAAATAAACAGAGCTAAAGAAGAGAGACTTCAAATATTAGCCCAAAAAAAATTAATCACAGAAAATGAAAAACAAATTCAAAAAAATGAGGAAAAAAGAAAAAAAATTGAGGCTAAAAGATTAAAAATAGAACAGCAAAAAATTAAAGATGAAGAAGCAAAAAAATTAAGGGAAGACGCAAGAAAATTAAAAGAAGAAGAGTTAAGAATAAAGATATTAGAAAGACAGAAAATTAGAGAAGAAAAAAATAGAATTAAATTAGAGGAAATAAAATCAAAAGAATTAGAAGCTCAAAAACGAAGAGATGAAAAAGAGCAAGAAAGACAAGAAAGAAATAGATTAAGAGATTTAGAGAGACAAAAAAGATTAGATGAAGAGCAAAAATTAAGAGAAGCCGCGAGAAAATTAAAATATGAAGAAGAAAAATTAAGAGAAACTGAAAATAGGTTAAGACAACTTGAAATAGATAGACAACAAGAGCTAGAAAGACAAATTTTAAAGGAACAAGCAGAGCAAAGAGCTAAAGAAGAAGAACTTAAAGAAAAGGAACGAAAAATTAAAGCTGCAGAAGCCGAAAAATTATTAAAAGAAAAGGCGGAGAGAGAAAGGACTGAAGAAATAAGAAAAGAACAAGAAAAACAGAGACTTATTGAAGAGGAAAGAGCTAAGTTGTTGAAAGAAAAAGATGAAGAGGAAGAGAGAATAAAAGAAGAAAATCGTAGAATTAAAGAATGGGAGGATAAATTTGATCAAGAACAAAGATTAAGAGAAGAAGAATTAATCAAAAAATTTTATAGTGATCATTCACAACCATCAAAAACAGAAAATGATATTAACAAAAGTGAAAATAAAGAGGAAAAAAATTAATTAAATTTTTTGGTCATACTCACCAATTTTTCCAGTTCTCATTAAGGTCTCATCGATAAATTTAAAAATATTCAATTTCCTTTCATCTGAAGTTGGGCTTTCAGTTACTACGACTAAAGATGGTTTATTTGATGACGCTCTAATTAAACCCCATGAACCATCTTCAAAAGAAAATCTAACTCCATTAACAGTTATAATCTCTTTTATCTCTTGATTGTCTATTTTAATTTTCTGATCTTTTATTTTTTTAAACTCTTTTATCATCTCATTAACTACATTATATTTTTCCTCATCTTTACAAAATGGTGCCATTGTTGGTGATTGATAAGTAGTTGGAAGTTCTTTCATTATTTCACTCATTTTTTTTTCTTGATTATTTAACAAATGACAAACCTGAATTGCTGAATTAATTCCATCATCATAACCATAACCTAGTGGTTGATTGAAAAAAAAGTGTCCACTTTTTTCAAATCCAGCCAAAGCTTTTTCATTATATACTTTTCTTTTGATGTGAGAGTGACCTGTTTTCCAATATAAAGTTTCACATTGATTTTTGTTTAAAATTTTGTCAGTTGAGTAAAGACCAGTAGATTTTACATCTACAATAAACTTTGAATTTTTATGTGAATTAGATAAATTTCTAGCAATCAGTAAGCCTATTTTATCAGAAAAAATTTCGTTCCCCTCATTATCAATTACACCAACTCGATCACCATCTCCGTCAAAACCAAAACCGATATCAGCATTGTTCTCTTTTACTGATTTGGCTATAGCATGGAGCATTTCTAAATCCTCAGGGTTTGGATTGTATTTTGGAAAATTCCAATCTAAATTACAGTCTAATTCAATTACTTCACACCCAATTCCTCTTAGTATATCAGGAGCAAAAATCCCTGCTGTACCATTGCCACACGCGACTACAGCTTTTATTTCTTTTTTTAACTTATTCTTACTTATTAAATCCTCTTTATAGACTTTATCAAAATCTTTAATTTGTTTTTCATTACCTTTACCCTTAGTAAAATTTTGGTTTAAGGTAATTTCTTTTAATTCTTTCATTTCTTCAGGAGCATGCGTTAATCCTTTTTTGATCCCCATTTTTACTCCCGTCCAGCCGTTTTCATTATGACTAGCTGTTACCATCGCAACTGCATCAGCATCCAAATTAAATTGTGCGAAATAAACCATTGGTGATAAAGATAAACCAACATCCTCAACGAAACACCCAGTTGAAACTAAACCTTTTATTAGAGCTAACTTTATCTTTTCACTATATGATCTATAATCATGACCGACTATTATTCTTGGGTTTTCTTTTTTAGTATGTTGTTTAATTTGAGTACCTAGACCTTTCCCAAGATTCGTGATTCCTTGCTCGTTAATATCTTTCTCATAAATCCACCGTGCGTCATATTCTCGAAAGCCGAAAGGATCTATTTTAATTGATTGAGTCATGCTGTTAATTACTTACATTTTTTTAGTTTTTATAGTTGAATTATTTTTTAACTGTTCTATAAATGTTCTATTGATTTACATAATATTTAGTATATCTATACAAAGCGCATACAACATATAGTTGTTTTCGCTAAAACAACAAGATATAATAACAAAATATGAATAAAATACTATCGCAGGCCCTAAAGAAAGCTGTCTCTGAATATAGCCCCGAAGTCAAAGAGGTTCAAAAAAGCAATAGACCTGATTTATTCTCATTAAATAATGAAACTGAGCTGTTTCAAAATGATAAAGGTATAATAATTAAAATTGACCGTTCAAAAGATGTAAACCTAACTGATTTTGGTAAGGCAACCTTAAAAGACAGATACCTTGGTCACAATGAATCTTTTCAAGATTTATTTGCGAGAGTAGCTAGTACATATGCAGATGATAATTTGCATGCGCAAAGAATTTATAATTATATAAGTAACCTCTGGTTCATGCCAGCTACACCTGTTTTATCTAATGGTGGAACTAAAAGAGGATTGCCGATTTCATGTTTTTTAAATGAAGCATCAGATAGCTTAGGTGGCATACTAGATCTTTGGAGTGAAAATGTTTGGTTAGCTGCAAAAGGTGGGGGCATAGGAAGCTATTGGGGAAATTTAAGATCAATAGGTGAGAAGATTGGTAAAGTTGGAAAAACTTCTGGAATTATTCCGTTTATAAAAGTTATGGACTCATTAACTATGGCGATCAGCCAAGGTTCATTAAGAAGAGGATCTGCAGCATGTTATCTTCCAATTGATCATCCTGAAATAGAAGAGTTTATGGAAATGAGAAGACCAACTGGTGGTGATCCAAATAGAAAAGCATTAAATTTACATCACGGTGTTTTAGTTTCAGATGCATTCATGCGAGCTGTAGAAAATGATGAACAGTGGGCATTAAAAAGTCCAGCTGATGGAACTATTCAACAAACTATATCTGCAAGAAATTTATGGATTAGATTATTAACAGCAAGAATTGAAACAGGAGAACCTTATATTATTTACATTGATACTGTTAATAGACAAATTCCACAACATCATAAGTTGGCAAACCTAACAGTAAAAACTTCAAATCTTTGCAGCGAGATAACTTTACCTACGGGTATTGACAAAGATGGAAGAGATCGAACAGCTGTTTGTTGTTTGTCTTCACTGAACTTAGAAAAGTATGATGAATGGAAAGATGATCCAGATATGATCGTAGATGTAATGAGATTTTTAGATAATGTTCTATCTGATTTTATTAATAAAGCACCTGAGCAATTTAAAGATGCAAAATATTCTGCCGAGAGAGAAAGAAGTGTTGGGTTAGGAGTAATGGGCTTTCATTCTTTTTTACAACAAAAAAGAATTCCACTAGAGTCTGTGATGGCAAAGTCATGGAATAAAAAGATTTTTAAAAATATTCATGAAAAAGTAAACCAAGCATCAAAAGATTTAGCTGAAGAAAGAGGCGCATGTCCTGATGCTGCAGAGTATGGTTTCAAAGAAAGATTTTCAAATAAAACTGCAATAGCACCAACTGCATCTATTTCAATAATTTGTGGTGGAGCATCACCAGGAGTAGAACCTATTGCAGCCAACAGTTACACCCATAAAACTTTGTCAGGATCTTTCAATGTTAGAAATAGATACCTAGAAGAGATTTTAGAAGGTCATGGTAAAAATGATGATGAAACCTGGTCAACAATAACGACTAACCAGGGTTCTGTTTCGCATTTAGATTTTTTAACCGAATTAGAAAAAGATGTTTTTAAAACTGCTTTTGAATTAAATCAAAAATGGATCATTGAGTTAAGTGGTGATAGAACACCATTTATTTCTCAAGCACAATCAGTCAACTTATTTTTACCAGCAGACGTTCACAAAAAAGAATTACATAGAATTCATTTTGATGCATGGAAAAAAGGTTTAAAAAGCCTTTATTATTGTAGATCAAAATCAATTCAAAGAGCTGAAAATATCAATAATGCTCAATCAACTGATATTACAGCTAATGTATATAAATCTAAAAATCAACAAACTAACGAGGAACCGGAATACGAGGAGTGTTTATCATGTCAGTAGCAGAGAAAATTAAAGTAGAAAAAAAAGAAATTATCCAACCAAAAAAGATGGGTCTTTTAGTTGAGAACCCAGTTTATAAACCATTTAGATACCCTTGGTGTTATGACGCTTGGTTAACACAACAAAGAATTCACTGGTTACCCGAAGAGGTCCCACTTGGTGATGATGTCAGAGATTGGCAAAAAAATTTATCACAACCTGAGAAAAATCTTTTAACTCAAATTTTTAGATTTTTCACTCAAGCTGATGTTGAAGTAAATAACTGTTACTTAAGACATTATACGACTGTTTTTAAACCAACAGAAGTTTTAATGATGATGACTGCTTTTGCTGCAATGGAAACAGTTCATGTTGCTGCTTACTCTCATTTACTAGATACTATCGGAATGCCTGAGTCAGAATATTCTGCATTCATGAAGTATAAAGAGATGAAAGATAAATATGATTACATGCAAGGATTTAATGTTAATTCAAAAGAAGATATTGCTAAAACCGTTGCAGTCTTTAGTGCTTTCACTGAAGGTCTACAATTATTTGCAAGTTTTGCGATTCTTTTAAATTTCCCAAGACATAATAAGATGAAAGGAATGGGGCAAATAGTTACTTGGTCTGTAAGAGATGAAACTCTTCACTGTAATTCTATGATCAGAATTTTTAAAGAATTCATTAAAGAGAACCCAGAAATCTGGACTCCAAAATTGAAAAAAGAATTATACGAAGCTTGCAGAACTATTATTGAACATGAGGATGCCTTTATAGATTTAGCTTTTGAAATGGGTCCAATGGAAGGATTAACTGCAAAAGAGGTAAAAGACTATATTAGATTTATTGGTAATAGAAGACTAGTTCAACTAGGCTTAGAACCAATTTATGATGTACAAAAAAATCCTCTCGGATGGTTAGATACAATGTTAAATGCAGTTGAACACATGAACTTCTTTGAGGGTCGTGCAACTGAGTATTCTAAAGCATCTACACAAGGGACTTGGGTCGAAGCTTTTAGTTAATTATCTTTGATTTAATTGTAAAACTTTTCTGTGCTTGTTACCTTTGTAACTTGCAAGAGGTCGGATCAATTTGTTTGCAGCGTGTTGCTCCATTATATGTGCTGACCAACCAGTTATTCTTGAAATAACGAATATCGGTGTAAAGAAATCTGTATCAAAACCCATTAAGTGATAAGTCGGCCCAGTAGGATAGTCCACATTTGGGTGAATGTTTTTTCTTTCAATCATTACTTTTTCAACAATGTCATAAATTTTTTCAAATTTTTTATCTTTTTTAATTTTTGCTACTTTAGCAAAATACTTTCTCATTGTCGGAACTCTCGAATCTCCACTTTTATAAACTCTATGCCCAAATCCCATAACAACATCTTTGTTATCTAATGCATTATTAATCCATTTAAGGGCATTTTTAGGATCTTTAATTTTATTCATCATATGCATTACCTCTTCATTAGCTCCCCCATGTAATGGACCTTTTAAACTTGCTATTGCACCAGTAATTGCACCATGAATATCAGACAAGCTGCTGGTAATAGTTCTTGCAGTAAAAGTTGAAACGTTAAAGCTATGCTCTGCATATAATATTAAAGACACATCAAAAGCTTTTACTATTTCTTTTTGAGGTACTTTTCCAAAACACATATGAAAAAAGTTTTCAGCCATATTTAAGTTTTTCTTAGGTTTAATAATTTTTTTACCTTTTCTAATTCTGTAGAAGGCAGCCAATGCAGTAGGGGTTTTTGCAAGAATTCTAATCGCTTTTCTCATATTTGCCTCAGGAGAGGAGTCAGTTGTTTCTTTATCTTCTAAACCCATAATACTTACGGCAGTTCTGGCCACATCCATAGGATGGGATTTTTTAGGTATTTTTTTTATAATTGAATATAAATTTTTTGATAATTCTCTATTATTTTTTTCTTCCTTTTCAAATTTTCTAAGCTGGATAGTATTAGGTAAGTCCTTGTTTAAAATCAGATAAGCAACTTCTTCAAATCTACAATATTCACAAAGATCTTGAGCAGCATAGCCTCTATAAGTAAGAGAGTTTATTTCAGGCATTACTTTTGAGACTTCAGTTTCGTCTACAACAATTCCCAATAAACCCTTTTTTATCTCATCACTCATTATTCATGACCTTCAGTGTTAAAGTTATAAATTTTTTCGTCCAAACTATTATATTTTTCATAATCTACAAGATCATATAATCGTTTTCTGGTCTGCATTTTATCAATAATGTTGTTTTGGTGTCCATTTGCATAAATGTCTCTTAGACCATCCTCAACATTTTTCATTGCCAATCTTTGAGTTGTAACAGGATAAATAACTATATTATAACCAAGTTCTTCTAATTGTTTGTAATTTAATAATTTAGTTTTACCAAATTCAGTCATGTTAGCTAATAAATAACACGATAGCTCTCCTCTAACTTTTTCAAAATCTTTTTCATCATGAAGTGCTTCAGGAAAAACAATTTCTGCTCCAGCATCAATATAAGCTTTACATCTTTCGATCATTTTATCTATACCCTCTACACTTTTTGCATCAGACCTCGCAATGATCTTAAAATTCTCATCTTTTTTTGCAGACACACATTCTTTAATTTTTTTCACCATTGCATCTGTAGATATCAATTCTTTATTATCTAGGTGTCCACATCTTTTTCTCTCAATTTGATCTTCTATATGAACTCCAGTAATTCCAAACTCTTCAAAAGTTTCTATAGTTTCTTTACATGATTTAAATCCTGTATCTATATCTACAATTGTAGGAAGATTTGTAACTCTAGAAATTAAGTACGACCGCGTACTAACATCTTGCAGTGTAGTTAATCCAATATCTGGGAATCCAAGATCATTTGCCATAACACCTCCTGAAACATAAACTGCATCATAACCAATCTCCTCAATTAACTTTGCAGTTAAAGGATTATAAGCACCAGGAACTCTTAATATTTTTTTAGATTTTAATTTATCCGTAAAATCTTTTCTTTTTTGTATTGGTTCTTTTTCAACAAAATGCATTAAAAAATTCCTTTTTTTAAATTTCGTTTAATTTTGCTCTTTTTAACAATAATATTCAATCTATCTAATTGACCTGACTTTAGTTTTCTTAAGTTTTGCACTGTCTTTAAAAATCTTTCAATTTCTTTTTTATCTAAAATATTCTCGGTAAGTGTTAAAAATTTGTTTATATAATTTTTTCTTTTGAACGGTCTTGAACCATAAGGATGAGCATCTGCAACTCCTTGCTCTTCGGTAATTTTTTTTCCGTTTTTAAGCGTAATTGTGACTTTTGCACCAAAAGCTTTTTTTCTAGGGTTAGGGTCATGATATCTTTTGGTCCATTTTTTATCCTCATGGGTTTTGATTGATCTCCATATCTTAATTGTACTTTTTCTTTTTGCTCTAGCTTTCGAATAAGATTTTACATGGTGCCAGCTACCATCCTCTAAAGCCACAGCAAATATATACATTATTGAATGATCTAACGTTTCTCTACTTGCATTTGGATCCATTTTTTGAGGATCGTTTGCACCTGTACCAATCACATAATGAGTATGATGACTGGTATAAATATCAATTTTTCTTATTTGATTTAAATTTGATATTTTCTTTTTAAGTTTTTTTGCAAGATCAATTAATGCTTGAGATTGATATTCAGCAGAATATTCTTTTGTATAAGTTTCAAGTATAGCTTTCTTAGTCTCGTTTTTTTTTGGAAGTGGAACTTTATACAACGCTTTTTTTCCATCTAAAATTCGCGCTATAACACTATCTTCACCTTCATAAATCGGACTTGGAGCACCTTCACCACGCATAACTCTATCAACAGCTTCAATTGCAAGTTTCCCAGCGTGCGCTGGAGCATAAGCTTTCCAACTTGAAATTTCACCTTTTCTAGACTGTCTAGTTGAAATAGTTGTATGCAGAGCTTGTTGAACAGCTTGATAGATTGTTTCTGTATTTAGTCTCAACATCGATCCTATTCCAGCAGCAACACTTGGTCCTAAATGAGCTATGTGATCTACTTTATGTTTATGTAAGCAAATTCCTTTTACTAAATTAACTTGAACCTCGTAGGCAGTTATTATCCCTCTTAAAAGATCGATCCCACTTTTTTTATTTTGTTGAGCAACACTTAACAAGGGTGGGATATTATCACCAGGATGACTGTAATCAGCTGCTAAAAAAGTATCATGAAAATCAAGTTCTCTTACAGCCGTACCATTACTCCATGCAGCCCATTCGCAATCAAATTTTAATTTACTGTTAACACCAAATAATGTTGCACCGTTTTTTCTCAAATGTTTAAAAGCCATTTCCCTAGATGAAATAACAGGATGTCTGTTTAATGAGGCTATTGCAACTGAGGCATTATCAATAATTCTATTAATCACCATCTCTATTGCTTCTTTATCTAACTTTGCATTATCACTTGCAATCTCTGCGATTTTCCAAGCCAGCTGTTTTTTTTTGGGTAAGTGAATTTTAGATGGGAAAACTTTTACGTTATGTATGATCAAAATAACTCCTAATTGAAAACTGTTCTAATAGTTAAAAAAAAATAATCAATATTAAAGATATTTTGTTACGATTTTTTCAATACCAATGAAGTCTTTTATTAAGTGATTATGGTAAATTTCAGTTGTATTTTTTTCAGTATAACCATCCTCAAGTAAAATAACTGGAATTCCAGCAGCTTTTGCGGCGTTAGCATCTGTTTCACTATCGCCAACCATTAAAGTTTTTTTAAGATCTCCACCTAAAATCTCAACGACAGATGTTAAGTGTCTTGGATCAGGCTTGCAGTAATCAAATGTATTATGGCCAGCAACGTACTCAAAAAAATCGTAAATTCCTATTTTTTTTAATAGATCAATAGCAAGATGTTCTTGTTTATTTGTACATACAGCCATCGAAATATTTTTTTCTTTTGACCATATTAAAAAATCTTTTGCACCGTCAATTAGTTTACTTTCATTTACAATATTTTTTCCATAATAATCTACAAACTCTTTAACCATTTCTTTTTTTATTTTTTCATCTTGAACTTTTCCAAATTCTTTTTTAGCCTGACCCCATATCGATCTTCCAATCATAGCCCCAGCTCCACCACCTACTAAATTTCTTATTTCTTCAGTAGATTTAGTTGGATAACCAAATTTATTCATCACATAATTATGAGCATTCATCAAGTCAGGCGCCGTATCTACTAAAGTACCATCTAAATCAAAAAGAATTGTATAAATTTGTTTCATATTTAAAAGTATTTTTAAGAAATATTTTGTGAATTAAGAAAGATATATACTTATTGTAAGTAATTTTCTAGATGAAACAGTTACAAATAAACAAGCTACAGAATTCACTAAGAAATAAATTTTTGAAATCCAAAGTAAATATGATTGCTCCAGAAACAATCTATTTTTCTAAAGATACTAAAATTGGAAAAAATGTGACTATAGAACCATATGTAGTTATTGGATCAAAAGTGAAAATTGGTAATAATGTTACTATAAAATCTTTCAGTCATTTAGAGAATTGTAAAATTGAAAATAAAGTTGAGGTAGGTCCTTATGCAAGAATAAGACCCGGTACAACATTAAAGGAAGGATCTAAGATTGGTAATTTTGTTGAAATTAAAAAAAGCACTCTTGGAAAAAAATCTAAGGTAAATCATTTAACTTATATTGGTGATGCCTCAATTGGTAAATCAGTTAATGTTGGAGCAGGAACAATCACTTGCAACTATGATGGAGTTAAAAAATACAAAACTAATATAAAAGATAATGTTTTTATTGGTTCTAATTCTTCTTTAGTAGCCCCAATTACGCTTGCAGAAAATAGTATAATTGGAGCAGGATCAGTAATCACTAGAAATGTGGGTAAAAAATCTTTAGCACTGACTAGAAGTCAACAACTTGAGATAAAAAATTATAAAAGAAAGTCTAAATAATTATGTGTGGAATAATTGGAATCAACAGTAGTAGACCTGTCTCATCAACTATAATTAGCTCTTTAAAAAAATTAGAATATAGAGGATATGACTCAGCCGGTATAGCAACGCTTTCAAACAATGAAATTAACGAAGTTAAATCCGAAGGAAGAGTTGATAATTTAGAAAATAATCTTTTAGTCCAAAAAATGGAAGGAACCATTGGTATAGGACATGTTCGTTGGGCTACACATGGTTTACCTAACAGTATTAATGCTCACCCTCACTCTTCGCAAAATGTTTCTGTAGTTCATAATGGAATAATTGAAAATTCTACGTTATTAAAAAAATTTTTAATAAGCAAGGGTCATAAATTTAAGTCACAAACTGATACTGAAGTGATCGTGCATTTAATTACAGAAAATTTAAAAACTGAAAATATTGTAAATTCAATTAAAAAAACTCTGAAATCTCTTCATGGTAGTTTTGCGTTAGGTATAATATTTAAAGATCAACCTGATTTAATAGTTGGTGCAAGAAGAGGATCGCCATTAGCTGTTGGGTATGGCCCAAATGAAAATTATTTAGGTTCAGATTCATACGCACTGAAGGCGATGACAAATAAGATTACTTATCTAAATGATGGTGAATTTTGTATTATAAAAAAAGATCATGTTGAATTTTTTAATGAAGATGGAGACAAGATAAATAAAAAAGTTTTGGAATTATCACTTGAGGATGAAAAATATGACAAAGGTGATTACAAACATTTCATGGCTAAAGAAATAGAAGAACAACCAACAACATTAAAAAATGGGATTAATGAATATGTAGATACATTAAATAACGATATTAATATTTATAATTTTCCTTGGAAAACTAATGAAATTTCTTCCATAACTTTAATTGGTTGTGGAACAGCTTATCATTCTTGTCTACTTGCAAAATACTGGTTCGAAGAATTAACCTCATTAGATGTTAATGTAGATATTGCTTCTGAGTTTAGATACAGAAAAAATAGATTTAAGAAAGAAACTTTATATATATTTGTATCTCAATCAGGCGAAACAGCAGATACTTACGCAGCATTAGATTTGTGTAATCAAAATGATATGAAAACATGCGCTGTTGTAAATGTCATTGAGAGTTCTATAGCTAGAGATTCTAAATTTGTTTTACCAATACACTGTGGGACTGAGATAGGTGTTGCATCTACTAAAGCCTTTTTGGGTCAAATTCTTATATTATACATTTTAGCTTTAAAACTTGGATCATTAAGGAAAGATTTGAAAAAAGAGCTATTTAATGAAAAGCTTAAAGATCTTAAATCTCTTCCTAAATTAGCTGAAAAGACCTTATTGACTGATAATAAGATACAAACAATATCAAATACTTTTAACGAAGCTAAGGGTTCAATGTTTTTAGGAAGAGGTTTTTCTTTTCCAATAGCATTAGAGGGTGCATTAAAATTAAAAGAACTATCATATATCCATGCCGAGGGTTATCCAGCTGGTGAAATGAAACATGGACCACTTGCGCTGATTGAGGAAGGAATGCCCGTTGTTGTTCTAGCACCAAGAGATAATTATTATAAGAAAACCATTTCTAACATGCAGGAAGTTATTGCAAGAGGGGCAAAAGTTTTATTAGTAACCAATAGAAGTAAAGATGAGGTGGTCTCAGAAAATATTTGGGAAAAAATTGAAGTTGAAAGTGCTAATGAGGATCTTTTGCCATTTCTTTTAACAATACCTTTACAAAAATTAGCTTATTATTCAGCTCTTAAAAAAGGATTTGATATAGATAAGCCTAGAAATTTAGCTAAATCAGTAACCGTTGAATAATAGAAAAACTCTGATACAACAATCCTGAGTTGAACATGAAAAATTGGAAAGTAAATAGCTGGAGAAAGTATCCTGTGAAACACATACCTGCGTATGATGATGAAAAGGAACTTAATAGTGTTTTAAATAAATTAAAAACATTTCCACCACTTGTATTTGCAGGTGAAACTAGACATTTAAAAGATCAATTATCTAAAGTAGTTGATGGTAAGGCTTTTTTATTGCAAGGCGGTGACTGTGCTGAAAGTTTTGCAGAGTTTCATCCCGATAATATAAGAGACACTTTTAAAGTAATTCTTCAAATGGCTTTAGTTATGACATATTCAGCGTCTTTACCAATTGTTAAACTTGGTAGGATTGCTGGACAGTTTTCTAAACCAAGAAGTGCTCCAACAGAAAAACAAGGTGATGTAGAATTACCAAGTTATTTAGGTGATAACATTAATGCAATAGACTTTAATGAAAAAGCTAGAAGACCTGATCCAAAAAGAATGTACAAAGCATATTCTCAATCAGCTTCAACACTTAATTTACTTAGAGCATTTTCAAAAGGTGGTTTTGCAGATTTGAACAAAGTTCATTTATGGAATTTAGATTACATTAAAAAAAGTCCTCAAGCGAAAAAATTTAAAGACTTGGAGGACAAAATTGCAGATGCACTTGCTTTCATGGAAGCTTGCGGAATAACTTCAGACTTTAACAATAGATTATACACTGTAAATTTTTGGACTTCACATGAGGCATTACATTTACCATTCGAGGAAAGTATGACCAGAGTAGACTCTACTACTGGTGAATACCATGATACATCTGCACATTTCGTTTGGATTGGAGATAGAACAAGACAATTAGACGGTGGACATGTTGAGTTTTGTAGAGGAATAGAAAATCCCATTGGAATAAAGTGTGGTCCAACTTCAAAACCTGAGGAGATTGCAAAAATCTGCGAAACTTTAAACCCAAAAAATGAAAAAGGAAAAATAACTTTAATTTCAAGATTCGGTCATCAAAATGTAGAAAAATTTTTGCCTAAGTTAATTAGACGAATTAAAAAAGAAGGACTTAATGTTATTTGGTCATGTGACCCAATGCACGGGAATACAATTGTATCAACAACTGGTTTTAAAACGAGACCATTTAACAACGTAGTTAATGAGGTCAAAAATGTTTTTGGTGTACATCACTCAGAGGGATCTTACGCAGGTGGTTTACATGTTGAAATGACTGGTCAAGATGTGACGGAGTGTACTGGTGGAGCTAGAAAAATATCTGATGCTGATTTATCAAGCAGATACCACACTCACTGTGACCCAAGACTGAATTCAGACCAGGCTTTAGAGTTAGCATTTTTAATTTCTGATGAGATTAAAAAGAATAGCAGCTATTCTAAAAATGCTATTCAAGCGGCATCTTAAGCTATTGCATTAAAATTTAAGATAGTTAGATATTTGATATGACCCCTTCAGAAAAAGTAAAATTTATCTCAAACTGGATCAAAACTTATGTTGATCAAATGCCAAGTAAGGCACAATCATTAGTTATCGGAATATCCGGAGGTATAGATTCATCAGTTTCAAGCACTTTAAGTGCGATGACTGGTATGAAAACTATTGTTTTAACTATGCCGATTAAACAAAAAGAAAATCAACATGATTTAAGTTTAAAACATCAACAGTGGCTGGTAAAAAATTTTAAGAATGTTGAAGCTCATACTTTAAGTTTAGATAAACTTTTTGAAACATTTTCAACAACACTAAATAAATTTGATAATGAGCATGGTTTTGCTAACTCCAGAGCGAGACTGAGAATGACTACCCTTTATCAGGTTGCAGCAGCAAATAAAGGTATTGTAGTTGGAACAGGAAATAAAGTAGAGGACTTTGGAGTAGGTTTTTACACAAAATACGGAGATGGTGGTGTGGATATATCTCCAATAGCTGATTGTAATAAGAGTGAAGTTTGGGAACTTGGGAAAGAATTAGGTATATTAAAAGAAATTATCGATGCTCCACCAACTGATGGTTTATGGGACGATGGAAGAACAGATGAAGGTCAATTAGGATTCAAATATTCAGAACTTGAAGATGCAATGGGAAACCCAAATTCACCTCACAGAGAACAATACGAAAAAATTCGAAATCAAAACTTGCATAAAATGGAGCCAATTCCAGTTTGCAAGATTCCTAGTTAATCAATTAGATTAACAAATCATCAAATAAGGTATATTTCTTAATCAACTGATATGGATATTTTTTTAACAAATAATTTAAGTAATAAAAAAGAACATTTTATTCCTAAAGAAAAAAATAATGTTGGAATGTATGTTTGTGGACCTACAGTTTATGATGATCCCCACATAGGAAATGCAAGACCTTTAGTAATTTTTGATATTTTATTTAAATTATTAAAAAATGAATTTCCCTCTGTAAAATATGTGAGAAATATAACTGATATTGATGACAAGATAATAAAATCCTCACAAGAGCAAAAAATTTCAACAAAAGAACTAACTGAAAAAGTAACTTCAAGTTTTTTCAAAGATTGTGAGTTTCTGAATTGTGAAAATCCTACTCATCAACCAAAAGCTACTGAACATATTGATCTGATGATTGAAATGATAAATGATTTAATAAAAAAAGGATTCGCATATGAAAATAAAAAACATGTTTATTTTGAAGTTAAAAAATTTTCTGATTATGGCAAATTATCAAATAAAAATTTAGAAGACTTGGTTGCTGGATCCAGAGTAGAGATTAGTGAAAACAAAAAAAATCCTGAAGACTTTGTTTTATGGAAACCATCAAATAATGATGAACCTGCTTGGGATTCACCTTGGGGGAAAGGTAGACCAGGTTGGCATTTAGAATGTTCAGCCATGTCAAAAAAATTCTTAGGTAATGAATTTGATATTCATGGCGGAGGCATAGATCTTATTTTTCCTCATCATGAAAATGAAATAGCCCAGTCTAGATGTGCCAATGATACAAAAGTTTTTGCAAATTATTGGGTCCACAATGCTTTTATTACCATGTCTAATGAAAAAATGGCCAAGTCACAAGGTAACATTCTTAAAATAAAAGATTTTAGAAATAAGATTAGTGGTCAAATAATCAGATTAGCTTTAATGAGTGCACACTATAAGCAACCACTAGATTGGAACGACAAGTTATTAAGTGATTGTGAAAGTACTTTAGATAAGTGGTATAAAATGTATTCTTCAAATCTTAAATCTGTCAAAGTTTCAGACGAAATTTTAAAACCACTTTATGAAGATTTGAATACACCTGGATATATCGCCAACCTTCACAAGTTATATGAAAAAGCTAATAAAGGTGAAAATATAGAATTATTTGTTTCAGCATGTAAATTTATTGGTTTGATGAATGAAACTAGCGAACAGTGGAATGAATTTAAAAAGAAAAGAGTATCTATAACTGAGTCTGAAATTGAAAATATGCTTAGTTTAAGAGATAAAGCTAGAGAAAATAAGAATTATAAAGAGGCTGACAGAATTAGAGATGAGCTCTTAGACAAAGGAGTTTTAATAGAAGACAAAGATGGTAAAACACTCTGGAAATTTAAATGAGCAAAGAAAGATTATACATATTTGATACAACCCTAAGAGATGGAGCTCAAACTCAAGGAGTTGACTTTTCTATAGAAGATAAAGAAAAAATTGCTTTAGCTTTGGATAATTTAGGTGTGGATTATATAGAAGCAGGATGGCCTGGGGCCAACCCAACAGATACAGAATTTTTTCAAAAAAAACATGATTTCAAAAATTCAAAACTAACATCTTTTGGAATGACAAAAAGATCTGGACGAAGTGCAGAAAATGATACTGGATTATCTGCACTTATGAATTCTAATACCTCAGCAGTGTGTTTGGTGGGTAAGTCTTGGGACTTTCATGTTGATGTTGCTTTAGGAATAACAAATGAGGAAAATTTAGAAAATATTTCTGAAAGCGCAAAACATTTTATTAAAGCAAAAAAAGAATTTATGTTTGATGCAGAGCATTTTTTTGATGGTTATAAAGCAAATCCAAAATATGCGGTTTCCTGTATTAAAGCGGCTTATGACCAAGGCGCTAGATGGGTGATACTATGTGACACAAATGGAGGAACACTTCCACATGAAATTACAAAGATAGTTAGTGAAGTAGTGAAAGTTGTTCCAGGAAAAAACTTAGGAATCCACGCTCATAATGACACTGGTAATGCAGTTGCTAATTCATTAGCAGCAGTATTGTCAGGTGTTCGACAAATTCAAGGTACAATAAATGGTTTGGGAGAAAGATGTGGAAATGCAAATTTGATGTCATTAATACCAACATTTTTTTTGAAGAAAGATTTTTCATCTCAATTTGAAATTGGAATAAAATCAAAAAACATCAAAAATCTGACTGATTGTTCTAGGCTTTTGGATGAAATTTTAAACAGAAAACCCAATAAGCATTTACCTTATGTGGGTGCTGCAGCTTTTTCACACAAAGGAGGATTACATGTATCTGCTGTACAAAAAGATCCAAAAACTTATGAACACATCAATCCAGAAGAGGTTGGTAACACAAGAAATATTGTTGTCTCTGATCAATCAGGAAAGTCAAATATTATCTCAAGATTAAAAAGTATAAAAATTGATATCCAAGAAAATGATCCAAAAATTAAAAAATTATTAGACGAAGTAAAAGACAGAGAATTCATTGGTTATAGTTATGATGGTGCTGATGCATCATTTGAATTATTGGCTAGAAGAATTATTGGAGAAATACCAAGATATATATCTATTAATGAATATGATGTTTCGGTAAAGAAAAATAAATCTGGCGAAATAGTTTCATCTGCAAAAGCTCAGTTGGAAGTTGATGGAGAAAAGATTATGTGCGAAGGAGAAGGGAATGGTCCAGTAAATGCTTTAGATAATGCCATAAGACAAAATGTTGATAGATTAGCAAAATACTCAAAGTATTTAAAAGATTTAAAACTGGTAGATTATAAAGTTAGAATATTAAATACAGGAACAGAAGCTGTAACAAGAGTGTCAATTGAAAGTACAGACTCTAAAGGAAAAAATTGGTTTACTATCGGTGTATCAACGAACATTATCGATGCTTCTTTTAAAGCATTAATTGATAGTTTGGATTATAAATTATTTAAAGATAATGCTCCTGCTAGTAAATAAATGAACAATAATAATATTTCATTTATTCTCCATAAACCTCAATTATCAGAAAATATTGGAGCCTGTGCTAGAGCAATTAAGAATTTTAATTTTAAGAAAATGGTATTAATAAATCCTAAACCTATTTTTCCAAATGATAAAATTTTAGCTACGTCAGTAGGTGCTAAAGATATAATCAAACAAAGCAAAAATTATGATAATTTGGAGAAGGCCATAAGCAAAATTGATATTGTTATTGCTACTTCTGCAAGATTTAGAAATAAAAATGTCAAACATATTAACTTAGATGATTTAAAAAAAATTGATTTTAAAAAGAAAATTGGTTTTCTGTTTGGTTCAGAGGCTTCAGGTTTATCAAACGATGAAATCAGCTATGCTAATTATACTTTGCAAATACCTACTAATCCTAATTTTAAATCATTAAATCTATCCCATAGTATGATCATAATCGCTCAACAAGTAGCTAGTCTTATGAAAATTAAAAATGTTCAATTCAAAAAATCAAAAAAGATTAAATCCGCAAGTAAAAAAGAAATTCAATCAATGTTAAATCTTTGCATTAAAAATTTAGATGAAATAAATTTTTTTAGACCAAAGGAAAAGAGACCTAAAATGCTAGAGAACCTAAGAAATATTTTTTATAAAATGGACTTATCTGATAAAGAAACACGTATATTATCAGGAGTATTCGCAAGTTTAGGTAAAAAACGTTGATTGACAAACAAAAGAGTAAGTTTATAAGACCCAATATCAAATGACAAAAAGAATTAACTCTAAACATAAAGTAGATAGAAGACTAAAAGTAAACCTATGGGGCAGACCTAAAAGCCCATTCAATAAAAGAGCTTACGGACCAGGTCAACATGGTCAAACTAAACAAGGTAAACCTTCAGATTATGGTATTCAATTACAAGCGAAACAAAAACTTAAAGCTTATTATGGAAATATTAATGAAAGACAGTTCAGAAATATTTATAAAAAAGCTTCTATGCTTAAAGGAGATACCAGTGAGAACTTAATTGGTCTTCTAGAGAGAAGATTAGATGCAGTAATTTATAGAGCGAAGTTTGCTACAACAATTTTTTCTGCTAGACAGTTAATCAACCACGGACATGTTAAAGTAAATGGAAAAAAAGTAAATATTTCTAGTTACTTAGTTAAAGAAGAAGATAGCATTGAAATAAGAGATAAATCTAAACAACTTGCAATCATTGATATAGCTTTAGCAAGTAAAGAGAGAGAAGCACCTGAATATATTCAATTAGATCAAAAAAACAAAAAATTTAAGTTTGTAAGGGTTCCAAAATTTGAAGAAGTTCCTTATCCTGTAGTAATGGAGCCTAACTTAGTAATTGAATATTACTCAAGATAATAATTATTTTTTAAAATTTATTCCTTTATCAGTAAAAACTTTTTTTAATTCACCACTTTCATACATTTCTTTTACAATATCACACCCACCAACAAATTCTTTTTTTACGTAAAGTTGAGGAATAGTAGGCCAATCACTAAAAATTTTAATTCCTTCTCTAATTGATTGATCTTCAAGAACATTAACACTTTTAAAATTTACCTCTAAAATTTTTAGCATGTTTGAAACTGCCATTGAGAATCCACACTGTGGAGCATCTGGAGTTCCCTTCATGAATAAACATACATCGTTAGTATTGATATGATCTTGAATTATATTTTTTGTTTTATCATCCATTATTGTTCCTTTGTTTTAATAGCTAAGGCATGTAATTCATTCCCCATTCTGCCTTTTAATGAATTATAAACCATTTTGTGTTGTTCAATTTTACTTTTTCCAGCAAATAGAGATGATGTAACAGTAGCAGAATAATGATTACCATCCCCAGCTAAATCTTGAATTTCTATTGAAGCATCTGGCATTGCTTCTTTAATAAACTTTTCAATCTCTTTTAAATCCATTGCCATAATCAAACCATGTAACTCTTAAGCCAATTAGTATTATATGATTTTAATTCGTCAATTGTTAGTTTCGTCTTTTGATCAATTATCATCTCTTTATCGATGATTTTACCTATCTCATCACAATGTACTGAATTTTTATCTAAAATTTTAGAAACTTCTTTGAAATCTTTTGGATTTATTTCAATTAAATATCTTCCTTGATCTTCAGCAAAAAAGTATTCAATTTCATTAATCAAAAATTTTGGTTTTTTGATTTGTATACCTTTATCACCTTTTATACACATTTTGCTTATCGCTGTGATTATTCCACCGAGAGATACATCATGGGCACTTTTAATGAAATTTTTCTCTATTAAATTTAGTAGTGTCAGACCATTATTTTTTTCATTAAATAAATTTACTTCAGGTGGGGGTCCATTATTTTCATTTAAAATTATTCTTGATAATAAACTTTGATCTATATGACCCTCTGTTTTTCCAATCACTAATACGATGTTGTCGATTTCCTTAAAATCCATTGTGATCATCTTTTTGTAATCTTTAATTAAACCTACACCTCCTATCGTAGGAGTTGGTTTAATTCCAATGTCTTTAGTTTCGTTGTAAAAAGATACATTGCCCGAGACAACAGGATAATCTAAATACTTACATGCCTCACTGATACCTTGAACACATTCGACAAACTCACCCATATTTTCTTCTTTCTCTGGGCTTCCAAAATTTAAACAATTAGTAACTGCTATAGGTTTAGCACCCACTGAGATTAAATTTCTCCAAGTTTCACAAACGACTTGTTTTCCTCCTGTGAGTGGGTGTGCCCAACAATAAGTTGCAGATGAGTCAACTGTAGCAGCAATAGCTTTATCTGTTTTATGAACTCTTACTACGCCTGAATCTCCACCTGGTTTTTGTATAGTATCACCCATGACTGTGTGATCGTATTGTTGCCAAATCCATTCCTTACTACAAATGTTTGGGCTTGATAAAATCTTTTTTAGTGTATCTTTAATCTTAAGATTCTTGAATTTTGTTTTATCAATTTTATTTTTTTTTGGTAATTTTGATTTTTTCCATTTTCGATCATACATTGGAGAGTTTTCAACTAATGTATTAACTGGAATATTAGCTACTTGTTGATTGTCAAAAAATAATTCAATATTTTTCGTATTGGTTGTTTTTCCAATTACAGCAAAATCTAAATTCCATTTATCAAATATTTTTTTGGCTATTTCTTCTTTACCATTCTCAAGAACTATAAGCATTCTTTCTTGGCTTTCTGATAACATAATTTCGTAAGGGGTCATTTTTGTTTCTCTACATGGAACTTTGTTTAAGTTAATTTCAATACCTAAATTTCCCTTTGATGCCATTTCAATACTTGAAGAGGTTAGTCCAGCAGCCCCCATATCTTGAATTGCAATAATTGAGTCTCCTGACATTAATTCTAAGCACGCCTCTAATAAAAGCTTTTCAGTAAAAGGATCTCCAACTTGCACAGTTGGTTTTTTTTCTTCGATTTTTTCATCAAAACTTGCAGAGGCCATACTTGCTCCATGAATTCCATCTCTACCGGTTTTTGATCCAACATAAATAACTGGTTTATTTAAGCCAGCTGCCTTGGAGTAAAATATCTTGTCTTTTTTAACTAATCCTAAAGTCATCGCGTTTACTAAAATATTTCCATTGTATGATCTATCAAAAGATGTTTGTCCTGCTATAGTAGGTACTCCCATACAGTTTCCATAACCACCAATTCCATGAACAACACCTCTTAATAAATTTTTTGTTTTTTTGTGTTGAGTTGAACCAAAATGGATTGAATTTAAGTTAGCAATAGGTCTTGCACCCATTGTAAAAACATCTCGCATAATTCCACCAACTCCTGTTGCTGCTCCTTGATAGGGTTCAATAAATGAAGGGTGATTATGACTCTCGATTTTAAAAACTAATGCATCTCCATCTTCAATATCAATAACTCCAGCATTTTCCCCTGGTCCTTGAATTACTTTTTTTCCTTTAGTGTGTAATTTTTTTAAATGAATTCGAGAAGATTTATAGGAGCAGTGTTCGTTCCACATTGCAGAAAATATACCTAACTCAGTAATATTAGGTGTTCTTTTTAATAATTTACAAATCTTTTTATACTCATCTGATTTTAAACCATGTTCAATTGCAATTTTTTCGTTAACCAACATTATTTAATATTATTTAAAAGATTTTTAAAAAAGATGGATCCATCTTCCCCAGACAAACTTTCATCTATCATTCTCTCAGGATGAGGCATCATACCCAAAACGTTTTTTTCTTTGTTAAAAATACCTGCAATATTTTTTATTGAACCATTAGGATTTATTTGATCATTTGTATTACCATTTTGATCACAATAATAAATTGCTATTTGATTATTATCTTCAATCTCTTTGAGTTGATCTTTGGTGCAAAAATAATTACCCTCATTATGGGCTATATGAAATTCCAAAACTTTTTTATCTAGATTTTTAAAAAAAGAATTCTCTTTGTTGTTAACTTTTACGTGGACATTTTTACAAATAAATTGAAGGTATTTATTTCTTAATAATACTCCTGGCACCAATCCAGCCTCAACTAAAATTTGAAAACCATTACAAATTCCCATAACCAATCCACCTGATTTTGCAAAATTAATTACTGAAAGCATAATTTTTGACTTTGATGCCATACTGCCACAACGTAAATAATCACCATAAGAAAAACCACCAGGCAAAACAATTAAATCACTTTTGGGTAATTCTTGATCATTATGCCAAACCATTTTATTTTTAAATCCAAATTTTGTAAGAGCTACATCCATGTCTCGATCACAATTTGAACCAGGGAAGGTTATAACTGATGATTTCATTAATTATTGTGTTTCAATAATTTTGTAGTTTTCAATAACAAGATTAGCTAAAAGTTTTTGGCACATATCTTCAACAAGTTCTTTAGCTTTTTTTGGATCATTTTCTTTAACATCAATTTCAAAATATTTTCCTTGTCTAACCTCATTTACAGAATTAAAGCCCATACCATCTAATGTCTCATGGATTACTTTGCCTTGTGGATCTAAAACGTCCTTTTTAAGAGTTATTACGGCAGAAACTTTCATTTTCGCTTCTTTTTAATTGAGGATAGTTTAGTTACATTCACTGCAGAAACGTTTGATTGCTCATGTAGAATTCCAAGTCTTTTGGCAACTTCGGTATACGCAGGTAATAAATCTCCTAAATCTTTTCTAAATCTATCTTTATCAAGTTTTTTGTCAGTTGCAGAGTCCCACAATCTACAAGTATCAGGGCTTATTTCATCAGCCAAAATTATTTCTTTTCTACCATCAATTTTAGTTCGCCCAAATTCTAATTTAAAATCAATTAATTTTATTCCCACTCCTCTAAACATCCCAATCATAAAATCATTAATTCTAAAAATAGTTTTTTTTATCTTTTCGATTTCTTTTTTATTTGCCCAATCAAACGCGTAAATATGATCCTCTGAAATCAATGGATCGCCAAGTTTGTCATCTTTCAAACAGTATTCAATTAAAGGTTCTTTTAGTACAGTTCCGTCTTCTATTCCAAGTCTTTTAGTCAAAGATCCTGTCGCAACATTCCGAATAACAAATTCAATTGGAATTATTTCTACAAATTTAATTAATTGTTCTCTCATATTTAGTCGTTTGACTAAATGATTTTCAATACCAATTTGAGATAAATTTGTAAGAATATGTTCAGAAATTCTATTATTTAAAACTCCTTTACCCTCAATAGTAGTTCTTTTTTCATTATTAAATGCTGTAGCATCATCTTTAAAGTATTGGATTACCAAATTTTTATCAGAGGTTGAATAAATTATCTTGGCTTTTCCCTCGTAAAGTTTTTTACCTTTTTTCATTATTTGAAAACCCGCCTAAAAATTAGATTTACATTTTTAAAGTGTTTAGAATAACTAAAGATAGACTTTAACTTTTTAATTGAAATTTTACTCATTATTAACTTGTCAGACTGAATAACATTAAACAAATCTAAATTTTCAGCAAAACATTTTTTTGCATATCCTTGTACTAACTTATAAGATTTTTCTCTTGTGATACCAGTTTTTGTCAGTTCTAGCATCACTTCTTGTGAAAAAATTAGCCCTTTAGTAAGATTAAGATTTTCTAGCATTTTTTTTGGATAAACAATCATATTATCTAAAACACTTGCTAATCTTACCAGTGCAAAGTCTAGAGTAATATTTGCATCAGGACCAATATTTCTCTCTACACTTGAATGTGAAATATCTCTTTCATGCCAAAGTGCAATATTTTCAAGCGCTGGAACAACAGAACTTCTTACCATTCTTGCAAGTCCGGTTAAATTTTCACTTAAAATTGGATTTTTTTTATGGGGCATTGCAGATGAACCCTTTTGGCTTTTAGAAAAATATTCTTGCAGTTCATAAACTTCTGATCTTTGTAAATGTCTTATTTCTATAGCTACTCTTTCTATACTTCCTGCGATAATTCCCAATACTGAAAAATAAAATGCATGTCGATCTCTAGGGATAATTTGAGTAGAGATTGGTTCAACTTTTAATCCAAGTTTTTTTGCAACATGTTTTTCAACATTAGGGTTTACATTTGCAAATGTTCCAACAGCTCCAGAAATTGCACAAGTTGATATTTGATCAATAGCGTAAACTAATCTTTCTCTATTTCTTTTAAACTCTTCATAAAAGGAAGCTAATTTTAATCCAAATGTTATTGGCTCAGCATGAATTCCATGACTACGACCTATGCAAGGAGTAAATTTATATTTTCTAGCTTGTTTTTTTAATACTTTTAAAATTTGATCTATGTCTTTTAAGATAATTTTTCCTGATTGAACTAATTGAATATTAAAACTTGTATCTACTACATCAGATGAAGTCATGCCAAGATGAAGATATCTAGCTTTAATTCCTGCTTTTTCAGTTACAGAAGTTAAAAAAGCAATTACATCATGTTTAACTTTACTTTCAATTTGATGAATTCTTTTTACATTTATTCTAGCTTTTTTCCTAACTATTGACGAGACACCTTTTGGAATTTGACCAAGTTTTTCCATTGCTTGAGCTGCAGCAATTTCAACATCCAACCATATTTTGTATTTATTTTCCTCAGACCAAATATCTGTTAATTCTTTTCGAGAGTATCTTTTAATCATTAATTATAAGTATGGAGGCTTTGAATAACCTTTAGCAGATTCTGTAAATATTTCATAACCATTTTCAGTAATTCCAACAGTATGCTCAAATTGTGCAGATAAAGATTTGTCTTTTGTAACTGCAGTCCACCCATCATTAAGCATTTTTACATTAAATTTACCAGCATTAATCATTGGTTCTATTGTAAATGTCATCCCAGGTTTTAATTCCATGCCTGTATTCTTTGTTCCGTAATGTAAAATGTTTGGTGGTTCATGAAATGATGTCCCTATCCCATGACCACAAAAATCCTTAACTACAGAAAATCCTTTCTCTTCAATATAAGATTGTATTTCATGTCCTATATCTCCAAGCTTAATACCAGGTTTTAAGATTTTAATTGCTTTCATCATAGACTGATAAGTTGCGTCAATTAGATTATTTAATTTTACCGAGGTTTTTCCAATACAAAACATTCTACTTGTATCTCCATAATGTTCATTAATGATAGCAGTTACATCTACATTAAGGGCATCTCCTTCAACTAAAACTCTATCCTCTGAAGGCACACCATGACATACAACGTGATTAAGAGATGTACATAAAGATTTAGTAAAACCACGATAGTAAAGTGGGGCAGAGTGGCCACCATTATCTCTTATGAACTCATAGCCAAGCTTATCTATGTAAGCTGTCGAAACACCTTCTTTAATATTTTCTGTTAACATGTCTAAAGTTTGTGAAGCTAGCTTTCCAGCTATTCTCATTTTTTCAAATTTTTCAGTGTAATTACTCATCAATAATTTTTATTTTTTTATCTATATAAATTTTTTTAGAACTAATATTACATCTATAAGCCAAAAAATTTACCCCAGCTTTTTTAGCTATCAAATAATTTTCATAGTATTTATTATCAATATCTTTTGCTATTTTAAAGTACTCCATATTTTGTATTTGTACTAAAAATATTAAGTAAGACTTATAGCCTCTTTTTATGGCATCAATAAGGGTAAGTAAATGTTTTGATCCCCTAGTAGTAATAGCATCTGGAAACTCAGCTGTTTTTTTATCTCTAAAAAGAGTAACATTCTTTACCTCTAAAAAACTTTTTTGATTCTTTTTTTCAATTAAAAAATCAAATCTAGTCTCTTTATTAAAAAAAACTTCTGAATTAATTTTATCGTTATTTTTGAATTCCTTGATGAGGTTATTATCTAATCCGTGGTGTACAATTTTATTTGCTCTATGAGTATTTATTCCGACAAAGTTTTTTTTGGCCTTAATAATTTCTAAACCATATTTTAATTTTCTTTTTGGATCATTATGCTTGAATAAATATACTTCATTACCTTTATCCAGCAAACCTTTCATAGATCCAGTATTTGGACAATGTGCAGTGACAATTTCTTTATTTAGATTTACATCAACAAAAAAACGCTTATATCTTTTGATTAATTTGCCTTTTAATAAAGACTTGGTAAATTCCATATTAGAATTATACATATAAAATGAGTAAAAACATAAAAGTAAATGCTGCAATATTAATCATCGGTAACGAAATTCTTTCTGGACGAACTCAAGACACCAACACAAGCACTTTAGCAACATGGTTAAATTCCATTGGTGTAAAAGTAAATGAGGTAAGAATAATTCCAGATCAAGAAGATATAATTGTACAGACATTAAACATTTTGAGGAAATCTAATAATTATGTTTTCACAACTGGTGGTATCGGCCCCACGCATGATGACATAACTGCTCAATCAGTGGCAAAAGCTTTTGGTCTTAAATACGAACTCCATAAAGAAGGATATAAAATATTAGAGGCTTATTACCAGCCAGGTGAGTTTAATGAAGGAAGACAAAAAATGATTTGGATGCCAGAAAATGCAGATTTAATTCTAAATCCAACAAGTGGAGCTCCTGGTTTTAGTGTAGAAAATGTTTTTTGCTTACCAGGGGTACCGTCAATTCTGAAATCAATGTTGGGTGGATTAAAAAATAAGATTGTTGGGGGTGACCCTATTTTAAGTCACACTATAAGTTTAAAAACAGTAGAAAGTGAAATTGCAAATTCTTTAACAAAAGTACAAGAACAAAATAAAGATGTTGAGATTGGAAGTTATCCATTTTTTCATGCCGGCAAACTTGGAGTTTCAATAGTGCTTCGTTCAGAGGATCAATCTAAAATTGATCAATGTAACTCACAAATATTAAAATTTGTTGATGATAAAAAAATAGAAGTTGTCGATAGATAAATGCTTTATTTTGCTTATGGAAGTAATCTTCATCATTTTCAAATGAAGAAAAGATGTAAAGATAGTACTTTTATTAAAAAAATTAATCTTAAGGATTTTAGATTAACTTTTAGAAGCAAGTATAGAGCCGCTGATATTGAGCCAAAAAAAAATTCCATAGTACCGGGTGGTTTATTTGAAATTTCTAAGAGCGATGAAAAAAAACTCGATGTTTATGAAGATTATCCAATTTTATATAAAAAGTATTTTTTCTCACATTATGGAAAAAGAGTTATGACTTATACAATGGTCAAAAAAACTAGTTTTAGATTTCCAACTGAAAGATATTTAAATGTTGTAAAACATGGATATAAAGATTGTAAGCTTGATCAAAAATACTTAGACCAAGCTCTTTTAAATAAATAGCAAATTATATTTTTTTTAAAATTTTATCAGAAAAAATTATTTTACTTTTTAAAAATAAAATTGAAAATATCATAAGCATTAGCATCCAGTCTAGAATACTTTTTATAAAGATTACTATTAAAAAATAATACGTAAAAACTCTTTCACCATTAACAAAACTTATTCCATCGTGAACATTCAAAAATCCATAAATAAATAAAAATGCATATCTTAAAATGATTAATTTTATAAGATTTTTGAAAAAAATATTATTTGGATATTTTCTTTGAAAACTTAATATAAATGGCAAGAGTAATATTATATATATTTCTTTGTAAGCATAGCTTGAGACAAATATAAATAAAAAGACTAAAAAATAACCTGATATTACAAAAATATTTGAATTTGGTTCATAAACCTCCAGTTTAAGAGTTTCATATAAAGAGTAATTTTTTGATATCATTTTTTTAAGTAAGTAGAAAAAAAATAAATAAGTTATTAGAAGAAAAAACTGATATCTAATTTCAAATAAATAATTGAATATTTTAGCTAGCCCATTCAATGAAAAAAGAAAATGATAACCAGCTTTACCCGGAAGCATATTGTTCAACATGAAAGAATAGCCTTCCCAGTTAATTAACATATATAAGAAAATTAAGAATAATAACGTTATCAAAATAATTAATATTTTTTTCAAACTTCTTTTTTTGTCTTCTAAGAAAACTGTAGCAAGAATTGCAACAGGGTAAAATTTTATAAGTGAAAAAAAAACTCCTAATATCCATGTAACAAAAAAAACTCTATGATAAGTTGTAAGCAATATTGATAGATAAAATAAAGAGTCTAATTGCATTCTTTCCATCAAAAGCATACTTGATGGATTTAAAAGGGATAAATAAAGAATAAATAGTTCAATTTTATTTTTGGGATTAATTGTAAATGTTGATAAAAAAATTATGAATACCACTAAAATCCATGGAACATAATTTCTATAAATAGTGTCTAAAAATTCATTGTAGGGTAAACTTAAAAAAATATATCCATAATTAAATTGAGAAACAGTTCTTTCTCCACAATTTAAAGTCTCAAGTGTTAAAAGGTTTACACCTAAACTATTACATCTAAGCCATTCAAGAGGAATTTTGAAATCTATAAATAGATCTGTAGCAGCCCAAATAAAATTTTTTAGATAATCAGTTTGCAATAAGAATATGACTGCAATCAGTATTATTAATGAATGTAATATGGTTTTTAGTGTCATTTTAAAATTTATATAATATAAAATATATTTATGAAGCTATGTCTAATAATTCCAACATTAAATGAGGAAAATAATATTCATAAAATATATAAAAAGATACTAAATACTAAAATCAAATTAGATATACTTTTTGTTGATGATAACTCAACAGATAAAACAAGATTAATAATAAAAAAACTAAGTAACAAGAATAAAAACGTTAAATTTATTTTTAGAAATAATAAAAAAGGGATTGGTTCCGCTCATAAAGATGCAATCAAATATGCTTATAAAAACAAATATAGTTTAATTATAACAATGGATGCTGATGGAACCCATGACCCAAAATATTTTAGTTCAATGATTAAAAAAGCTCATAAATATGATTATGTAATAACTAGTAGGTTTAAAAAGTTAAATCTAATCGAAGATTGGCCAATTGAAAGAAAAATAATTACTTATACAAGACATTTTTTAATAAAACTATTTTTAGGTTTAGCTTATGATGCTTCTGGTGCTTACAGATGTTTTATGACTAACAAAATACCTTTAGGAATATTTTCTCAATCAAAAAATAATGATTACGCTTTTTTTTGGGAGATAACATACTTAATTAAGTTACAGAGATACAGTATTTATGAACTTCCTGTTAGATTAGTTTATAGAAAACTTGGAAAATCTAAAATGAAACTCAAGCATATTATAAATTCATTTTTTTATTTATTAAAAATGTTTTTTCAAAGAAAATTTTTAAGATAAAACAATGAGATCATCTGAAACTCATGAAGGTGTTTTTTCTGTTTTAGAAAAAATTGTGCGTGCACATCCAGCAATATATATAATTTTTAGAAAATTAATTAAATTTACAAATATTTTTGAAAAAGATTTTGATGGCTTAAAACTTTTAGACATTAATAAAAAAAAGATAGATATAATAGATGTGGGAGCTAGTGATGGTATTGCATCGAAATTTTTCAATAATAATCTTAATGTAGGTAAAATATATTGTTACGAACCAAATGAATATTTTATAAAAATTTTAAAAAAGGTGAAACAAAAAAACATTATTATTAAACCCTACGCTATTGGTAATAGTAATATTAAAAAAAGAATATATTTCCCAAGATATAATTTTATGAATATGAACTATGACATCATTTCATACGCTCATTATGATCGAAAATTGATGGATCATTTTCTATTAGATTTTAAATTCAGAAAAAATTTATCTATAGCAAGTAGTATTCTAACTATTAAAAAGATAGGACTATTTAAAAAAAGAATTCACTTAATTAAAATTGATACCAATGGATTTGAATTATCAATTATAAAAGGATTAATTAAAACTATAAAAAAAGATAGGCCTGCACTACTAGTGGAAATGAATAAGGATGAAAAACTTATAAGTAATATCTTAAAAAAATTCAATTATGAAGGTTATTTTTACTTAATTAATCAAAAAAAATTTACAAAAAAAAAAAAATCTAATGCACTAAATAAATATTTTTTGCAAAAAAAACATATCAAAAAAGAAATGATAATTTAATGCAAAATATTAAAAATATAAATTATATTCTATTGTGTACTATTTTAATATTTATTTTTAAATGGATATTTTCATACGTTTTTTTCAAAGATGATATTTCATTAAAAATAATTTTTGATACTCCAAGTGATGGATACTTCTATTATGTTTATACTGAAGCACTCTCTAATTTTAGATTTAATGAGTCCTATGATGGTGAAATTAAAGATCTAAAAAATATTCCAACTCCATTTTACGCTATATTATTCCCAGCAATTTTATTTAAACTTTTTGGAAATTATTCAGTTTTATTTTTAGAATTTATATTTATTTTCCTTTTTCTATTTATAATCAGTAAAATTTTTAAAAAATTAAATTTTTCAAACTCATCTAGCATTTTAATGGCATTATTTTTATTTTTTATGCCTACATTATTAGACATTTTGAAATTGGGCTCTTTGCCATATTTAATTTCATTAACCGATATATATAGTTTAAGGTTTCCAAGACCTTTAATAGTAAATATCTTTTTTTATTTATTCATACTTTTGTTATTTTCAATGAATAAAGAAGAATTCTTTTTGAAAAAGAATATCTTTTTTTTAGCTTTAATTTTGATTTTTTCACTATCATCTTTTTATTATTTTTTTGTATTAGAAATTTTAACATTTACGATGTTAATATTTTATAAATTTAAATTATTAGAAATTTTTAATTATAAAAATTTAAAGAATTTTGTTTTTTTGATAATTACTTTCAGTTTTTTATCCATCCCTTTTATTTATTTTATTTCTACTTCTGAGCCAAATTATATGGAGAGAATGTACGTTATTGACTTAACGATAGAAAAAAAATTAATTTTGATTAATTATTTAATTTCGAAGTTATTTAGTATTAAGAGTTTTTTATTAATTTTAATTATTTCGATATTAAATATATATGCAAACAAATTTAAAATTTTTAACTATGAAAAAATTAATATATTATTTTTTTTATTCATTTCCTCTTTAGTTTCGCCTTTTTTTTTCATTTTACTATCTAACAAAACTGGTCTTAATTATCATTTTACAAATTTAATAGTTATTTGCTCTTTTTTATACTTATTAATTTTTTCATTATCAATTTTAAAAGAAAAATTATTACTAAGATTTAAATTAAATTATTTTAGTTATATTTGTATTATATCAATTATTTGTATTTATAATTTTGACATGTACAAAAAATTTAATCAAAAATATAAAGATGAAAATTATGTACTTTATAGAGAAGGGTTCAAAAATATCACAAATTTGATTAGAGAAAATAAAGATATTAAATTACTTACGTTTGACTCAAAATTAATGATATGGTCAATCCTTAATGATGTTGAAGAGATTAAACCTTTAAGTGGTCAGCTTGTTCCAAAAACTCATTTAATGATCGAAAATGACTTAATTGATAGTTTTAAATTTTTAAAATTAGATTATGAGAATTTTTCTAAGTTTTTTGAAAATAAACTTTCTTCATGGCGAATTAATAACCAAAATACAAAACTATTTTTTTGGGGAAGATATTCTGCTAGTAAACTTCAAACTTACAAAAATTCAAAAGATTTTAGTCCTGAGGAATTAAATATGATAAAAAGAACAAGCCCATTGATGGTTCAGTCTATTGCGATTCCAATTAATGAAATTAACAGATTAAAAAAAAAATTTGAAACAAGTGAAATAAATGAAGAATTTAAACCAAACTTAATTTTTCTCCATAGAAATGAATTGATTGATAATATTTTCCCCGAAGATATTTTAAAGTGTGAAAAAATTTCTAACAAAAAAATAATTGTTTTCTCAAAATTAGATAATAATTCTAAATGTTAAAAATTGTTTTATTTATCTATTCAAAGCTGCTATTCATAATTCTACTAAAAAAATATAAATTTTTATCAAATGAAGATTAATAAATGTAGAATATGTTCATCAAAAAAGTTTTCAAAACTTTTTAGTTTAGGAAAACAATCTTTTACTGGAAAATTTCCAAACACTAGACGTCATAAAATTGCAAAAGATTATATTAATTTAATAATATGTAATAAATGTAAACTTGTTCAACTAGATAGAAATTTCAATCCAAATTTTTTATATGGAAAAGATTATGGTTATAGAACAGGGATAAATTTAACCATGAGTAACCATGTAAAATCTGTTGCCAAAGAAGCAATTAAAATATCAAAACCAAAACAAAAAGATTACATTCTAGATATAGCAAGTAATGATGGAACATTATTAAATAATTATGGAAAAAAATTTATTACCGTAGGAGTCGATCCACTGACAAACAAATATAAAAAATTTTATAAAAAAGTGAATTATAAGATTTCTAATTTCTTTACTCTTAAAAATTTAAAAAAATATAATTTAGACAAAAAATATAAAATTATAACAGCTCTTTCGATGTTTTATGATTTAAAGGATCCAAATTCTTTTATTAAAGATATTAAAAAAATCTTGCATAAGGATGGAATTTTTATTTTAGAACACGCTGATCTTTTATCAATCTTGAAGTATTCCTTATTTGATACTATCTGTCATGAACATTTAGAATATTATTCTTCAAAGATAATAATAGAATTAATGAAAAAGAATAATCTTAGAGTGTTTGATATTAAAAATAGTAAGATAAATGGTGGCAGCACAAGATATTTAATTACTCATGACAATTCAAAATTTAAGACAAAAACTGAAAGAATTTCAAAAATTCTTAAAGAAGAAAAAAAATTTAAACTTGAAAAAAAAGAAACTTTTTTAAGATTTTTTAAAAGAATTAATCTAATTAAAAAAAAAATAATGGGTCTTTTGAATGATATTGTAAACAAAAAAAAAACAGTCCATGGTTATGGAGCATCAACTAAAGGAAATGTATTGCTTCAGTACTTTGGCATTAATGTTAAACATTTAAATTATATTGCTGAGAGAAACCCTCTTAAATATAATAAATTCACTCCAGGTACATACATTAAAATTATTTCAGAAAAAAATTCAAGACAGTTAAAACCTCATTATTATTTTGTTCTCCCGTGGCATTTTAAAAAAGAAATTGTAAAAAGAGAGACAAAAATAAGAAATTTAGGAACAAAGTTAATATTTCCTTTACCTAAACTAAAGATAATATCTTAACTTGAATATTACTAAAAAAATTAAATAAAAAAAAATTTTACATGTTTATCTAGTTCAACTATAAATTTGACATATTCAACAAAAAAAATTTTATTTGAAAAATAAAATAAAAATATATTTTTTTCATCCTTATTCAGGTTATGGTGGAGCTGATCTTTCAATTTCAAGGCTTATAAATGGTTTAAATACTAATAATTTTGATATAGATTTTTTGAGTATCAATCCTCCAAAATTATCAAAGAAAATAACTAAAAAGATCAAATATAGAAAGATTAACGCATCAAGAACAATCTTTGCTTTTAAAAAAATTAAACAAATTATTGAAAAAGATAAAATCTATAATAAGAAAATTTTTATCTCCAACCAATATTTTGCAAATGTACTATCATTATTTTTCTTAAAGAAATTCAAAAATTTAAAAATTGTAGTTTTCGAGAGAAATCATTTATCTGAACTTTCAAATTATATTAATCTTAAAGATCTATTCAAAAAAGTTATTATAAAATTTCTAGTTAAAATTTCTTATAAAAAAGCTAATTTAATAATCTGTAATAGTAAAGAGACAGCAAAAGATTTAGAAAAATTTGTTAATGCAAAAGTCTTATCCTTATACAATCCATGTTTTTTTGGTTTTAAAAAAAAAAGAAAAAAAAAGAAATATAATAAAATTAAATTAATTAATGTCGGAAGATTCGTTGATCAAAAAAATCAAATTACAATTTTAAAAGCTATAAAAAAAACAAATTTTAGAGAAAAATTTAAAGTAAATCTTTTTGGTTATGGAAAGGATTATCATTATTTAAAAAGCTATATAACAAAAAATAATTTAGATAATGTGAAATTAATTCAAAATGTTTTTGATAAAAATCAAATTTATTCGGATGCAGATTTATACGTTGGTTCCTCTTTATATGAAGGTTTTCCAAATACTTATGTTGAGGCAGCTAGTCACAGAATTCCTATTATTTCCTCCAATTTTAAATCAGGTCCAAAAGAAATATTATTAAATGGTAAAGCTGGAACTTTTTTTCCTATAAAAGACTCAGAAAAATTATCTAAATTATTGGATGATTTTTATTTAAAAAGAAATAAATATTTAAAAAAAGAAATAATTTGTTCAAAAAATTTAAAAAGATTTTCAAATCAAAAAATAACAAAAGAATTTAATTCAATTTTAAAAAGATTAGATTAAAAGTTTACTTATTAACCTTGATCAATTATAAATATTAGCATAAATACTCATGAAATTCATTAATGCCCTCGTGGTGAAATTGGTAGACACAAAGGACTTAAAAGCCGAGGGATAGAAGTTTAAGTCAGTCCATAGTAGTCCAAGGTAATCTAAACATCCTATAAAAGCACATAATTTTAATTTAGCTTTTAATAAAGAATGGAAAATAAAGCTAAATTAATTTGTGAAAACCAGCACAAGACCAGCACATAGAGAGAAAAATATTGTATAGTCTGTTTATGAAAAAACTTTTAGGGATCTTGGTTCTGGGTTTGTTGTGGTGCAATATTAGTTTTGCCCAGGATTACAGGATAAAAAATTTTATCAAGTGGTTATATGAAAATGGTTATAATCAGTATGTTGAAAAAGATTCGGATGGAAAATTACAAACTAATTTAAAACTTAAATTAAATCCAAGAAAAAGAAACATTGATTATGATTCAAACCCAAACAGAGACACGCTACTTTATTATGTGTGGGACTTCACATATGGATTAAGAAACTCGTATGAGGTTAAACCTTCTAAAGAACCTTATGAATTTAAATTTAATTTAATTGAAGATAAATTTGTAAAAAAACAAATGAAAACTAAAGGCATTCTTAGTTATTTGTATTACCAAGATGGTGAAGTATTAATTGATGAACTTTCTCCCAAAGAAAGATTAGGAGAGTTTTTAAACAATGAGACAAAATTTTTTTCAATGTCAATGGGTAAGTCAATAACTTCTTATGTACTTGGTCATGCGATATGTGAGGGCTATATTGATGGAGTCGATGCTAGAGTAAATGACTGGCCTATAATAAAAGATTCACTTTATCATGATCAAAAGTTAATTGATTTTTTGAATATGAGTACTGGTGATCAAAAATATATCGATGAATTTAAATCTTACATGGGCACAACTAAATTAACCAATTATGAAGATAACAGTATTTCCCAAACAATGAGAGTTTCTCTTAAAGACTCGGTTAAATCAAAAAGTATCTATAATTATAATGGATTTGTTACGCAGCTTATTATCAATTATACAAAGCATAAAACAGGTGATGATTATGAAAAACTCTTAAATAAAATTTTTGCAGATAAGGTAAAAATTAAATACAGCATTCTTCCTTATAGAAATAGTGGCACGGGCCAAGGAAAGTTACATCCAACTATAAGTGCAACCAGATATGATTGGCTAAGGATTGCAAAAGCAATAATGGATGACTATCAAAATGATACTTGTGTTGGTAAATATTTAAAAACAATTTATGAAAGAAGAATACCGAAAAAGTATAATGAGAAAAAAAACGAACCAGGATTTAATCGTACCAAATCCTATGGAGGTCAATTTCATATGGATTATCCAGGGTTAAAAGATAGGGTTGTATTTGGCTTTGGTGGTTACGGCGGAAATGCAATTTTAATTGATGTCGAAAAATCTAGGATAGTAGTCGTTAATTCAGTCCACTATAATAATAAAAAATTTAAATATAATGTGAAAAAACTTTTAATTGATCCAATTAAAAAAGGGAAATGAAAAAACTTTTAGGGATCGTGGTTCTGGGATTGCTGAAATCTTATCCTATAGATTATAGGAGAACCAGCACAAGACCAGCACATAGAGAGATAAAATAAAAAAAATTTACTTATTACTCTTGTTGAATTATAAATATTAGCATAAACACTCATGAAATTCATTAATGCCCTCGTGGTGAAATTGGTAGACACAAAGGACTTAAAATCCTTGCCGCTTGCGGAGTGCCAGTTCGAGTCTGGCCGAGGGCACCACTAAATGAAAAAAATACAAATTATTTCTGATAAAAATTTGAAATCACAAAAAATTAAAAGCTCTTTAATTAAGATATTAGATAAGTCTAAAACATCAAAAGCTAATATTATAATAGTTATTGGTGGTGATGGATTTATGCTAAAAACTTTAAAAAAACATAAAAACTCAAAAAAATTTTTTTACGGAATAAATTCTGGAAATTATGGATTTTTAATGAATAAATTTTCCTCAAAAGCAATAATTAAAAATTTATCTAAATCCAATGTTATTTCTATTTCTCCTTTAGAAATGACAGTAAAAAATATAAAAAATCAAATAAGAAAATTTTTAGCAATTAATGAAGTTTCGATACTGAGACAGAGCAGACAAGCTGCTTCATTATCAATTAAACATGGCTCAAAACAAGTTATAAAAAGATTAGTCTCTGATGGAGTTCTCGTTTCTACTCCAGCCGGAAGTACAGCTTATAATTTATCGGTACACGGACCAATACTAAGCTTAAATTCAAAAAAGTTATCTATTTCTCCAATAAGTCCATTTAGACCCAGAAGATGGAAAGGAAAAGTGGTAAGTTATAAATCAAAAATAACTATTAAAAATTTAAATCCTAAAAAAAGACCAATAAGCGCCGTAGCAGATAATATTGAAATAAGAAATGCTAAAGACATTATTGTTAAAACTAACCAAAGTATAAAATTTAATCTTATGTATGATAAGAATAGAAGTCTTCAAAAAAAAATTAAAATTGAGCAGTTAAGAAAAGAAACTTCTTAATTAAATCTAGTTAATGAAGAGACATCTAAATCTAAATTATAATATTTTATATTTTTTTATAATTATAACTGGAATTCTTACTATTTTTTATCAAATAAATTTTGAGGATTTTTGGTTAGATGAAATGTTATCTTTCTGGATAGCTGATCCGGAACTATCATGGAATGAAACATATGAAAGACATAAAAAATATGATTATCATAATCCGATATTTTTTAATTTAGTTTTAAAGTATTTTTTAAATATATTTGGCTATAATCCTGAAATCGCAAGATACTTAACTTTAATATTTGGGTCTATATTCTTTATAATCATTAGACCTATTACTTTTCAAATTAAAAAGGATAACACATTTTTATTAGCAACCTTACTGACTTGCTTAAGTATTTATACAATAAAATATTCACAAGAAGTAAGACCATACTCACTATTGTTATTAACTAGTGCTTTGAATATATATTTTTTTCTCAAATTATGTAATAGAGAAGGTAAAAAAAAAAATACAGTTTTTTTTATTATTTTTTCAGTAATAAACTATTCAATAAATCCATTTTCTTTAATTATTTTTTTTTCACAGATTTTTTTTCTATTTTACAAATACTTATTATTTAAAGATAAGTATGTTCAGTTTTACATTTCAGTTCTATTTATCAGCATTTCTTATCTATTATTAAATTATGATTATATTTTGTTTCAAGTTTCTTTTGATAATTACATGCTCTCATCAGATATAATTAATGTTTTAGATGGACTATATTTTCCAAGATTTTTTGGATCAAAAATAATGGGATATTTTTACCTTATATTATCTTTATTCCTCATAATTAAATGTAGAAAAAAAATATTTTTAGAGAATAACAATTATCTATTTTTGCTTACCATAATATTCTTTTCATATTTAATACCTCTGATTTATGGAATTTTGAATACACCAGTTTTACATGATCGATACATAATATTTATATTAATACCAATTTTAATATTTATATCTTGTTTATTAAATGAGTTAAAAAACAATTTTTTAAGAAGAGCATTATTTTCATTATTAATTTTTTTAACTGTTGGAAATCACTTAATAGAAATTTTTGAGAGACCTAAGACCAAACCAGAGTTTAATCTTGTTTTAAATCAAATTAAAAAAAGTGATAATAATAATATTGTTTTATATAATCCTAGAGGAACCTCAATTTTCATAATGAACTATCTAAAAAATATTCAACCAAATATTAAAAAAGAACTAAATTTTTTTGAGTTTAAAGATTTAGCTGAAAAAAATAAAAGTTTTTGGTTTCTATGTTACATGCCAGAAGTTAATTTTAAATGTGAAATGGCTGAAGAAAATAATTTTAAGAAAAGTGAGCGAAAAAAAACTAGATTAGTACATGCTTATTTTTATGAAAAATTTTAAAACAAAAATAATAAATGTTGATTTTATTGAGTGATGGTGCCCCCGCACGGATTCGAACCGCGGACCTATTGATTACAAATCAATTGCTCTACCAGCTGAGCTACAAGGGCATGCGCAATAATTATTAATAATTCTTTAATTAATCAACTCTTTTTTTTTAAATAACTTAAGTGGTGAAATACAATTGCAGCACTATTTGAGATATTTAAGCTTTCAACTTTATTATTTATGTCTATCTTAACTAAAAAATCTGCATATTTTGATGTGTGTTGGTGCATGCCAAATCCCTCAGAACCAAATAAAAGAATATTATTTCCTTTCCATTCTATTTTTGTGAAATCTTTATTACCATTACCATCAAAACCATAAACCCAAAAATTTTTATCTTTAAGATTTTTTAAAGTAGAATTAATATTCGATACCTCAAAAATATTTATATATTCAATTGCTCCACTTGAAGCTTTATACATAAGTTTACTTTCATTTGGATAGTGTCTTTCTTTAATAATAATTCCATCAATATTAAAAGATGCCGCACTTCTTATTAAAGCACCAATATTTCTAGGATCTGTTACCCCATCCAAACAAACCAAAGTGATATTATCTTTTTTTTTTATAAATTCTTTTAGGATTGGTTTTTCCAGGTGTTCTATTTCAGCAACATATCCTTGATGCAACAAATTCTCCTTGGTGCTATATTTGTCTAATTCTTTTTTAGTTTTAAAATAAACTTTTACTTCATTAAGAAGGTTTTTGTTTGGGCTTTTCCTGTGTATATTTTTTTTACTTTCCTCTGTTAAAAAAACTCTCAGTACCTTTCTTTTTGGATTTTTAAGAGCCTCAATAACCGCGTGTTGGCCAACAATGAAAAATGATGATTTATTCATAAATAATCCTATGTTTTACACGTTTTTTTTAATATTTTCCTACTAAATCACGTGTTGCATTTGGATAAATAAAATATATAAAACGCATGTTGTTTGAAGCTTTATTGAACAAGGGGACACTTCCCCTAAGGGAGGGGTTCCAGAGCGGTCAAATGGGGCGGGCTGTAAACCCGTTGACTTCGGTCTTCGAAAGTTCGAATCTTTCCCCCTCCACCATTCAATATATTTTAAACAATACTGGAGTGTTACTCTTGGGGTTGTGCGGGTGTAGTTCAATGGTAGAACGCTAGCCTTCCAAGCTGGATGTAAGGGTTCGATTCCCTTTACCCGCTCCAAGAAAATAAATTTAAATTTGAAAAGTGAGGAAAAAAAGTAATGTCGAAAGAAAAATTTGTAAGAAATAAACCACATTGTAACATTGGTACAATTGGTCATGTCGATCACGGTAAAACAACTTTGACTGCTGCTATCACTAAAGTTTTATCTGAAACTGGTGGTGCACAAGCAATTGCATATGATCAAATTGATAAAGCTCCAGAAGAAAAGGAGAGAGGTATCACTATATCTACTGCTCACGTAGAATATGAAACTGAAAAAAGACATTATGCTCACGTAGACTGCCCTGGTCATGCTGACTATGTAAAGAATATGATTACAGGTGCAGCTCAAATGGATGGAGCTATTTTAGTTGTTAATGCTGCAGATGGGCCTATGCCTCAAACAAGAGAACACATACTATTAGCAAGACAAGTCGGTGTTCCTGCAATCTGCGTTTATTTAAATAAAGTAGACCAAGTTGATGATAAAGAAATGATTGATCTTGTTGAAGAGGAAATAAGAGAATTATTAACTTCATACAAGTTCCCAGGTGATAAAACTCCAATAGCAAAAGGTTCTGCACTTGCTGCTGTTGAGGGAAGAGATGAAGAAATTGGTAAAAAATCAATTTTAGAATTAATGAAAAATGTTGATGAATTTATTCCTCAACCCGATAGACCAAAAGATAAAGATTTCTTAATGCCAGTTGAAGATGTATTCTCTATTTCTGGAAGAGGTACAGTTGCAACAGGTAGAGTTGAATCTGGGGTGTTAAAAACTGGTGATGAATTAGAGATTGTTGGTATCAGGGAAACAAAAAAATCAGTTTGCACTGGTGTAGAGATGTTTAGAAAACTTCTAGACTCAGGTGAAGCAGGTGATAACGTTGGTGTTCTTTTAAGAGGAGTGGAAAGAACTGACATCGAGAGAGGTCAAGTTCTTTGTAAGCCGGGTTCAGTTACACCTCACACAAAGTTTGAAGCGCAAGCTTATGTATTAAAAAAAGAGGAGGGCGGCAGACATACTCCTTTCTTTACTAAATACAGACCCCAATTTTATTTTAGAACTACAGACGTTACAGGTGAAGTTGAATTACCAGCAGGCACTGAAATGGTTATGCCAGGTGATGATGCTAAATTTACAGTAAAACTAATAACACCAATTGCAATGTCTGAAAAACTAAACTTTGCAATTAGAGAGGGTGGAAGAACTGTAGGCGCTGGAGTTGTAACTAAAATTATAGAGTAAACTCTATATAGGAGTGTAGCTCAATTGGTAGAGCGCCGGTCTCCAAAACCGGAGGCTGAGGGTTCGAGTCCCTCCGCTCCTGCCAATTAATAAAATTAAATTGTATTATGAAAAACCCAATCAAATTTATTCAAGAAGTTAAGCAAGAAGCTTTTAAAGTTAGTTGGCCTACTGGTAAAGAAACAGTTCAAGGTGCCTTAATGGTGTTTGCTATGGCAGTAGTGATGTCATTATTTTTTCTTTTACTTGACCAAGTTTTGAAGTTTTTCTTAGAGCTTTTACTTAAAGTGAGTTTATAATGAAAAATTGGTACATAGTTCAATCACACTCAAGCTTTGAAAATAAAGTTGCTGGTTTAATTAAGGAAGAGGCAGAAAAGGCAAAAATTTCAGATAAATTTGATGAAATAATTGTTCCAACTCATGACGTAACTGAGGTTAAAAGAGGCAAAAGAGTTCAAAGAAAAAAAAAATATTTTCCTGGTTATGTGCTTATTAAGAGTGAGATGGACAACAGTATTTATCATATGATTAAAAATATAAAGAGGGTAAGCGGTTTTTTAGGTACAAAAGGTATACCTGTCCCAGTATCAGATAAAGAAATAGAGAAGATTTTAGGTCAAATAAAAGATGGTGTAGCTCAGCCAAAATCTGGTATAGAGTACAGCGTTGGTGAAAAAGTCCAAGTAGTTGATGGACCGTTTGCTTCATTTAGTGGAATGGTTGAGGAAATTGATGAAGAGAAGTCAAGATTAAAAGTTTCTGTCTCTATATTTGGAAGACCGACACCAGTTGAATTAGAATATAATCAAGTGGAGAAAACAAGTTAATGGCTGCAAAAAAAGAAATTAGTGGTTTTATAAAGTTACAAATTAAAGGTGGTCAAGCTAATCCAGCACCACCAGTTGGTCCTGCCTTAGGTCAGCGTGGGGTTAATATAATGGAATTTTGTAAAGCCTTTAATGATAAAACAAAATCTTTAGCAGGAAAACCTGTTCCTGTTGAGATTACTGTTTATAAAGATAAAAAGTTTGATTTTAAAATTAAATCACCCCCTGCTTCATTTTTTATTAGAGAGGCAGCTAAGTTAAAAAGTGGTTCACAAGAACCAGGTAGAAATATTGTAGCCTCTATAACAAAAAAACAGGCTGAGGAAATTGCAAAACAAAAGATGAACGATTTAAATGCATTAGATCTAGAACAAGCAGTAAAAATTATTGCAGGTTCAGCTAGATCTATGGGAATTGAGGTTAAAGATTAATAATGTCTAAAAGATTTAAAAAATTACCAGAAAAAACGGCTGAATTACCTGCAGATGGTATTGAAAAATTAATTCCTATTATTAAAAAAAATTGCACAACAAAATTTGATGAGTCTGTTGATTTAAGTTTTCAAATTAATAATAAACAAAAAAAAAATGAGATTAATATTAGAACTGTAGTAAATCTTCCAGGTGGTTCAGGAAAAAAAGTAAAAGTTGCAGTAGTTTGTGAGGATTCAAAATCTGCTGATGCAAAGTCAGCTGGTGCAGATATTGTTGGAGGCGATGATTTTATTGAAAAAATTAAAAATGGAGAAATTAATTTTGAAAAATTAATTTGCACACCTTCTATGATGATTAAATTATCTAAATTAGGAAAAGTGCTTGGTCCAAAGGGTTTGATGCCTAACCCAAAACTAGGTTCTGTAACTGAGGATTTAAAGACAGCGATAATAGATGCAAAATCTGGTCAAGCAGAAATAAGAAATGATAAAGATGGAAATATTGGTGTGAGTATCGGTAAGAAATCTTTTACTGATGATAAACTAATAAAGAATTATAATGCAATAATTGAAACACTTGAAAAAGAAAAATCTAACAATACAGTCAAAGGTGAATTAGTAAAGTCAGCTTTTGCAACCTCAACAATGGGTGTTTCGTATAAATTAAAAATAGGAAAAAGCATTTAAATTTTTATGATGAACAAAGAACAAAAAAAAAATTATATAACTGAAATGACTGCGCAATTTGAAAATAGTAAAGCAGTTATGGTAACTCATTATCAAGGTTTAACAATGCCTCAACTTGATGAATTAAGATCGAAAATGAGAGAGCATGGAATTGTTTTTAAAATTACAAAAAATAGAATTACAAAATTAGCTTTAGAAAAAACCAAATGTAAGGATTTATCAAAATTATTTACGGGACCTACAGCAGTAGCATTTGGAGAGGATGCGATTATGTCTGCAAGAATTTTATCTAAATTTGCAAAGGATAATGAGAGTCTAAAATTAATTGGTGGAATCATGGATAATGAGATTTTAGATCAAGCGGGAGTATTAAATGTAGCTAGTTTACCAACTTTAGATGAAGCAAGAGCAAATATTGTAGGTATTTTGAATGCTTCTGCATCAAAATTAGTCAGTATTTTGCTTGCACGATCGGAAAAAATGAGTAGTTTACCACCAGAAAATTCTGAAACACAACCTAAAGAGTAAAAAATGCCTGACCTAAATAAAATTATAGAAGATTTATCAAGTTTGACTGTTGCTGAAGCGGCAGATCTTTCAAAACAACTAGAAGAAAAATGGGGTGTTACCCCAATGGCAGCAGCAGCTCCAGCAGCAGCAGGTGCAGCAGCAGCAGCAGAAGATAAAGATGATTTTACTATCATGTTAGTTTCTGCAGGTGATAAGAAAATTAATGTAATTAAAGAAGTGAGAGCAGCAACTTCTTTAGGACTAAAAGAGGCTAAAGACTTAGTTGAAGGTGCACCAAAAGAAGTGAAAACTGGTGTTCCAAAAAAAGAAGCTGAAGAAATAAAGGCTAAGTTAGAAGCTGCAGGCGCTAAAGTAGAACTTAAATAAATTAAAAAGGATTTTTTTAGCTCTGATTAATTCTATTAATCAGTGTTAAACATTGATGCAAATATCTTTTACTGAAAAAAAAAATATTAGAAAAAGTTTTGGTAAACTTAAAGAGAGTTTATCAATACCAAACTTAATAGAAGTCCAAAAAAATTCTTACAAAGAGTTAACAGATTTTAATGCTGAAAATTTAGAATTAACAAAAGGTTTTGATAGAGTTTTTAAAAGTATTTTTCCAATTGAAGACCTTAATGATAAGGCAACTTTAGAATATGTTTCTTATAGATTAGAAAAACCAAAGTTTGATGTAGATGAATGTATTGCTAGAGGTTTGACCTACTCTTCCGCATTAAAATGTACTCTAAGATTAGTTGTTTATGAGATAGATCAAGAAAATAACACTAAAGATATTTTATCAGCAAAAGAACAAGAAGTTTACATGGGGGAAGTTCCAATGATGACTAACAGTGGAACTTTTATAACTAATGGGGTGCAGAGAGTTGTTGTAAACCAAATGCACAGAAGTCCAGGAGTATTTTTTGATCATGATAAAGGTAAAACTCACGCCAGTGGTAAATTATTATTTAATTGTCGTGTAATTCCAAATAGAGGCTCATGGTTAGATTTTGAATATGACGTCAAAGATTTTTTATATTTTAAAATTGATAGAAAAAAGAAGATACTCGCCTCATCTTTATTACTCGCTTTAGGTTTTACTAAATCAGATATCGCAAACGAATTTTATGAACATGAAAAATTTAGTTATGATACCAACTCTCAAAAATGGAAAACAAAATTTAATCCAGAAAATTATAAAGCAAAAAATTTCTCAGAGGAGGTTATTGATGCAAACACTGGAAAAGTTGTAATAAAATTAGGAGAAAAGATAAATTATCTAAATGCAAAGAAATTATTAAATGATGGTTTAAAAAATATTTTAGTATCAAAAGAGTCTCTGTATGGAAAATTTTTACATTCGGATATTAAAATAAGTGATAAAGAAGGGGGTACTTTAAAAATTGGAACTGAATTAAATGAAACAATTATCCAACAAATATTAGATGCAAAAATTTATACTCTCGATATATCGATTACTAATTCTATAAATAAAGGCGGTTATTTATTAACTACAATATTCAATGATAAAAATAATACTAAAGAAGAGGCAATTACTGAAATTTATAAAATGCTAAGACCTGGTGAACCACCAACAATTGAGATAGCAACCCAAATATTTAACAATCTTTTTTTTAGTTCTGATAGATATGATTTATCTGATGTTGGTAGAGTAAAAATGAATTCTAGATTGAGTCTAGAGTGTTCTGATAAAATTACAATTTTAAGAAATGATGACATAATTGCAATAATTCATAAAATGCTAGATCTAAGAGATGGTAAGGATGAAGTAGATGATATTGACCATTTAGGTAATAGACGAGTTCGATCAGTAGGTGAGCTTGTTGAAAATCAGGCTAGGATAGGTGTTTACCGAATGGAGAGAGCTATCAAGGAAAAAATGACTACTCTTGATATTGAATCAGCGATGCCGCAAGATTTAATTAACGCAAAACCTCTTACAGTTTCATTGAAAGATTTTTTTGCTAGTTCACAGTTATCTCAGTTTATGGATCAGACAAATCCTTTATCCGAAATTACTCATAAAAGAAGAGTATCAGCGTTGGGGCCTGGCGGTTTAACTCGAGAAAGAGCAGGTTTTGAAGTACGTGATGTTCATCCAACTCATTATGGAAGAATATGCCCGATTGAAACACCAGAAGGACCAAATATTGGTTTGATAAATAGCTTATCTACTTACGCAAAAATTAACAAATATGGATTTATCGAAAGTCCTTACAAAAGAGTTAAAGATGGAGTAGTTCAAGATAAAGTTGAATATCTATCTGCAATGGAAGAAACTAAGTATACGATTGCTCAAGCTAATACCAAATTAGATAAGAATAATAAAATTATTGAAGAGCTTGTATCTTGTAGACAAAATTTGAATTTCTTATTATCTAAACCTGAAACTATTGATTACATCGATGTATCCCCTAAACAATTAGTGTCAGTAGCAGCATCTTTGATTCCTTTTTTAGAAAATGATGACGCCAACAGAGCTTTAATGGGATCAAACATGATGAGACAAGCGGTTCCGCTATTAAAACCAGAGGCTCCTTTGGTAGGAACAGGTATCGAAAGTGATGTTGCTTTAGACTCAGGTGTTACAATCGTAGCAAAGAGAGATGGAATAGTTGACAAAATTGATGGAAAGAGAATTGTTGTTAAGGTTACTGAGGAAACAGATTTCACTAAATCTAGTGTTGACATATATAATCTTCAAAAATTTAAAAGATCAAACCAAAATACATGTATTAATCAAAGACCATTAGTTAGAGTTGGGGACAAAGTAAAAACAGGTGATATTATTGCTGACGGCCCTTCGACTAGATTAGGAGAATTAGCTTTAGGAAAAAATGTTACCGTCGCATTTATGCCTTGGCAAGGATATAATTTTGAGGACTCAATTTTGATTTCAGAGAGATGTGTGACTGACGATGTATTTACATCTGTCCATATTGTTGAATATGAGATAATGGCAAGAGATACTAAACTTGGTGAGGAAGAAATTACAAGAGATATTCCAAATGTTAATGAGGAAGCTTTAAAAAATCTTGATGAGTCAGGCATAGTTTATATTGGGGCAGAAGTTAATGCTGGAGATATTTTAGTTGGTAAAGTTACACCAAAAGGAGATTCAGCTTCAGGACCAGAGGAAAAATTATTAAGATCCATTTTTGGTGAAAAAGCAATAGACGTAACTGATACATCTTTAAGAATGTCCAGAGGAAGTAGTGGAACTGTAGTTGATGTAAAAGTTTTCAATAGACATGGTATCGAAAAAGATGAAAGATCTATAACAATTGAACGAGCGGAGATTGAACAAGTTCAGCAAGATAAAATTGTTGAGGAAGAAATATTAGAGAGAAGTATTAAGCAAAGGGCTTCACAAATTTTATCTGGCTCGTCACTAACCAAAAAAATAAAAAATATTGATGTAGGAACAAAACTTAGCTTTGAAACTATTAATAATTTAACAATCACTGATGTTTTTAAAATTACAGATGGTAATTCAAAAAATGATGCTGCAATTGCTCAATTAAAAGATCAATATAATAAAGCTGAACAAGATATTGTTGAAAGATTTGAAGATAAAGTTCTAAAAATAAGAAGTGGAGATGATCTTTTGCCAAGCGTAATGAAAATGGTTAAAGTTTTTGTTGCAATTAAAAGAAGATTAAGACCAGGTGATAAAATGTCTGGACGACATGGTAATAAAGGAGTTGTTAGTAAAATTGTTCCTGTTGAAGACATGCCTTACAGAGAGGATGGAAGACCAGTTGATATAGTTTTAAATCCTTTGGGAGTTCCAAGCCGTATGAACGTGGGTCAGATCTTAGAGACACACTTAGGCTGGGCATGCAAAGAATTTGGAGAACAAGTTAAAAATTTAGTGAACGAAAATTATAAAAAGCTTGAAAAAACTGAGAAGATATCAAATTTTTTAAAATCTGTTTATGGCGAAGAAATCTATAATCAAAAAGTTGATAAATTAAATAAAACAGAGTTTGCGGATTTATGTGAAAACCTTCAAAATGGTATTGCAATATCAACACCAGTATTTGATGGAGCAAAAGAAAGAGACGTAACAGAAATGTTAGAACTGGCAAAACTACCAGGCTCTGGACAAACTTACTTGTGGGATGGAAGAACAGGAGAAAAATTTGATAGACCGGTAACAGTTGGAATTATTTATATGCTTAAACTTCATCATTTAGTAGAGGATAAGATTCACGCAAGATCTACTGGACCCTACAGTTTAGTTACACAGCAACCACTTGGAGGCAAAGCGCAATTAGGCGGTCAAAGATTTGGTGAAATGGAAGTTTGGGCTCTCGAAGCTTACGGTGCGTCATATACTTTACAAGAAATATTAACTGTTAAATCTGATGATGTAGCTGGTAGAGTTAAAGTCTATGAGACAATCGTTAAAGGTGAAGAAAATTTCGAGTCAGGCATACCAGAATCATTCAACGTATTAGTAAAAGAAATAAAATCTTTGGCATTAAATGTGGAATTAAATTAATTATGAAAAAAGAATTAACAGATCTGTTCAAAAATTCTGAGATATCTGAAGCTCAAAATTTTAATAGTATAAAAATTTCATTGGCAAGTCCTGAGAAAATAAAGTCCTGGACATATGGTGAAATAAAAAAACCTGAGACAATCAACTATAGAACTTTCAGACCGGAGAAAGATGGATTATTTTGCGCAAGAATATTTGGTCCTATTAAGGATTATGAATGTCTGTGTGGAAAATATAAAAGAATGAAATTCAGAGGTATAATTTGTGAAAAATGTGGAGTTGAAGTTACAAAATCAAATGTTCGTAGAGAGAGAATGGGTCATATTAATCTCGCTACTCCAGTTGCACATATTTGGTTTTTAAAATCATTACCTAGCCGAATAGCTTTAGCAGTTGATATGAAGTTGAAGGAAATTGAGAGAGTACTTTACTTTGAAAATTTTATCGTAATTGAGCCAGGCTTAACTGGATTGAAAAAAAATCAACTTTTGAATGAAGAAGAATTAGCAAAATATCAAGATGAATTTGGTGAAGAGGCGTTCTCTACTGGTATAGGAGCTGAGGCAGTTTTAGAAATGCTAAAGAACCTTGATTTAGAATTAGAAAAGAAAAATCTAGTTAATTACATTAAAGAGACAAAATCAAAAGTTAATGAAGAAAGAGCAATTAAAAGACTTAAACTAATAGAGTCTTTTATCGATACAGGTCAAAAACCAGAGTGGATGATCATGACTGTTGTGCCTGTGATACCACCTGAACTAAGACCTTTAGTTCCTTTGGATGGTGGTAGATTTGCAACATCAGATTTAAACGATTTATACCGAAGAGTTATTAATAGAAATAATCGTTTAAAAAGATTAATGGATCTTAAAGCTCCTGACATAATCGTTAGAAATGAAAAAAGAATGTTACAAGAGTCTGTTGATGCCTTATTTGACAATGGTAGAAGAGGCAGAGTAATCACCGGAACAGGTAAAAGACCATTAAAATCTTTAGCAGAAATGTTAAAAGGTAAACAAGGTAGATTTAGACAGAATCTTTTAGGCAAACGTGTAGATTATTCTGGAAGATCTGTGATCGTTGTTGGACCAGATCTAAAATTACATGAATGTGGATTACCAAAAAAAATGGCATTAGAGCTATTTAAACCATTTTTATACGCTAGATTAAATAAACTGGGGTTAGCATCAACAATTAAGCAAGCAAAAAAACTTGTAGAAAAAGAAACTAATGCTGTGTGGGATGCTTTAGAATTAATTGTGAGAGAACACCCAGTTCTATTGAATAGAGCTCCAACACTTCATAGATTAGGTGTCCAAGCTTTTGAACCTAAATTGATAGAGGGAGATGCTATTGAGTTACACCCATTAACGTGTGCAGCTTTTAATGCGGACTTTGATGGAGATCAAATGGCAGTGCATGTTCCACTAAGTTTAGAGGCTCAATTAGAGGCAAGAATATTGATGTTATCAACAAACAATATTTTATCACCATCTAATGGTAAACCGATTATAGTTCCGAGTCAGGATATGATTTTAGGAATTTACTATTTATCACAAGAACCATTAACTGATAAACCAGCAGGATATTTTCTTAACGCAGATCAAATAGAATTCGCTTTGTCTTCAGGACAACTAAAAGTTCATAGTACAATTATATCAAGATTTGAAACTGTTGATGATAATGGAAATAAGAAGTATGAAAAATATACTTCTACAGCTGGTAGATTTTTATTAGCAAACTTGTTACCAAAAAACAAAGATATTAAATTTTCATTGGTAGATAGACTACTACCTAAAAAAGTTGTTTCTGAGGTGATCGATATTGTTTTTAGATTTTGTGGTCAAAAAACAACAGTTATTTTCTGTGACAAATTAAAGGATCTAGGTTTTAAACATGCCTTTAAAGCTGGAATTTCTTTTGGTAAAGATGACCTAGTTATACCAAAAAGTAAAACCCAATTAATAGATGATACAAAAAAATTAATTTCAGATTATGAAACTCAATATGCTGAAGGACTTATTACTAGAGGTGAAAAATATAATAAAGTTGTTGATGCTTGGTCAAAATGTACTGATCGTGTAGCTGGTGAAATGATGAAAGGTATTTCTGCAACTGAAAAAACTGAAGAAGGTTTAAAGATTAACTCAGTATTTATGATGGCTGATAGTGGAGCCAGAGGTTCAGCTGCACAAATGAAACAATTAGCTGGTATGAGAGGTCTTATTGCAAAACCTTCTGGTGAAATTATAGAAAGTCCAATTACGTCAAATTTCAAAGAGGGATTAACTGCCCTAGAATACTTTAATTCTACACACGGAGCTCGAAAAGGTTTAGCTGACACAGCATTAAAAACAGCAAGCTCGGGATATTTAACTAGAAGATTATGTGACGTAGCCCAAGATTTGACAATTACTAAAAAGAATTGTGATAACCCAGGATTTATAGAACTTTCTGAAATTTTAGAAGGTGGAAATGTTGTTGTCAGTTTATCTGAAAGATCTTTAGGTAGAGTTACAGCTTCAGATGTAAAACATCCTTTAACAGGCGAAATTATTCTAAAAAAATCGACTATGATAGATGAAGCTGGTTGTGATAAAATTGATTCTGCTGGAATAAAATCACTTAAAGTTTATTCAGTGATGACTTGTAGTTCAAAAGAGGGAGTTTGTGCTACTTGCTATGGAAGAGATTTGTCTAGAGGTAAAATGGTTCACGTTGGTGAAGCCATTGGTATGATTTCTGCTCAATCAATCGGAGAACCTGGTACCCAGCTTACAATGAGAACTTTCCACGTTGGTGGAACAGCTTCAGTAAAACAAGATTCACAAATAGTTACTAAAAGTGAGGGAACTTTAAAGATTTTAAACTCAAATATTTTAGAAGATTCTAAAAAGAATTTGATTGTAATGGGACGTAATACTCAACTTTCCATTGAAGATGACAATGGTGTACAAATTGCAGTTTATAAAGTTGCTTATGGATCAAAACTATTTTTTAAAAATGGTGACAAAGTAAAAGCAAATACTAAAATCTGTGAATGGGATCCTTATACTACACCTGTTATTGCTGAAAAAAGTGGTATTTCAAGTTATGTTGATTTGATTGATGGAGTTTCAATTCAAGAAACTACTGATGACGCCACCGGTATTTCATCTAAGTCTGTAATAGATTGGAGATCACAATCAAAAAGCACTGATTTAAAACCAAGAATTACTCTTAGAGATGAAAAAGGTAATGTTATTAAAAAAGCAGATGATAATGAAGCAAGGTATTATCTTGTTCCAGACTCAATCTTATCAGTAAAAGATGGACAAAAAGTTTCAGCAGGTGATGTAATTGCTAGACTCCCTAAAGAAACAACAAAAACAAAAGATATTACTGGAGGACTACCAAGAGTTGCTGAATTATTTGAGGCAAGAAAGGCAAAAGACAGTGCAATAATTGCTGAAAATGATGGGCAAGTTATCTTTGGAAAAGAGGTTAGAGGCAAACAAAGAATCTCAATCGTTCCTGAAGACGGAAGTGAACCATCAAATTATTTAATTCCCAAAGGAAAGCATATTAACTTTAACCAAGGTGAAAAAATTAAAAAAGGCGAATATCTTCTTGATGGTCAACCTTTACCACATGATATCTTAAGGATAATGGGTATAAAAGATTTAACTGAATATTTTGTTAATCAGGTTCAGGAAGTTTACAGACTACAAGGTGTTATCATAAATGATAAACATATCGAAACTATTTTAAGACAAATGTTGAAAAAAGTGGAAGTAAAATCCTCAGGAGACTCATCTTATTTACCAGGTGAAATAGTCGACAGAATAAAATTTGAAAATATGAATGAAAAACTCAAATCAGAGAATAAAACGCCAGCAATAGGTGAAAGAGTTTTAATGGGTATTACAAAAGCTTCTTTACAGACAGAGTCATTTATCTCCGCTGCTTCATTCCAAGAAACTACAAGAGTTTTAACTGATGCTGCAATTAAAGGTAAAATTGACCCGTTAAATGGATTAAAAGAGAATGTTATCGTTGGTAGATTGGTGCCTGCTGGAACAGGAAATATCAAGAATAGATGGAATAAAAAAGCACTCGAGGATGATAACAAATTCTTATCTGAGCAAGAAAAGATTGAGGCCTCAGAAACCCAGGCAAATCAATAGAAAAAACAGCCTAAAATCACAGGTTTTGTTTGACAAAATTCAATTTATAAGTATTTTGGCGATGTTTTTGGTTGGAAAGTAGTACTAATTGAATGTACTAAACGCTGCCATAATTGATCTGTCAGTTATTTCATCAAAAATATAATTAATTTTAAATTTTTATGCCAACAATTAACCAGTTGTTAAAAAAAAAGAGAGTTAAACAACTTAAGAGGAATAAAGTTCCCGCTCTACAGAAACAACCTTTAAAAAGAGGTGTTTGTGTTAAGGTTTATACAACTACTCCAAAGAAACCTAACTCGGCACTTAGAAAAGTTGCAAGAGTAAGACTCTCAAATGGTTTTGAAGTTACGGCATATATACCAGGTGAAGGTCATAATTTGCAAGAGCACTCAGTTGTTTTAATAAGAGGTGGAAGAGTTAAAGATCTGCCTGGTGTAAGGTATCACATATTAAGAGGAAATCTCGATACCCAAGGAGTTGCAAATAGAAAAAAAAGAAGATCTTTATACGGAACTAAAAAGGGTAAATAAAAATGTCTAGAAAAAAATCACAACCAAAAAAAGATATAGTTCCAGACCCAAAATTTAATTCTACTATTATTCCTAAATTAATAAATAACTTAATGTACGATGGTAAAAGAGGTATAGCTTCGAAAATTGTTTATGATGCTATAGAAAAAATTAAGACCAAATCAAAAGATGAGCCTATAAATATTTTTAATGAGGCGATTAATAATATTAAACCAACTGTTGAAGTTAGATCTAGAAGGGTCGGTGGAGCAACTTATCAAGTTCCAGTTGAAGTAAAAAATAAAAGAGCTCAAGCTTTAGCAATTAGATGGTTAATAGACTCTGCAAGAAAAAGAAAAGATAAAAATATGTCTGATAAGATTTTCAATGAGCTTTATGATGCTTATGAAAAAAAAGGAGCTGCAGTAAAAAAAAAGGAAGATGTTCATAAAATGGCTGAGTCAAATAAAGCATTTGCACATTTTAGGTGGTAAAAAATTATGTCTAGAACTCATACTTTAGATAAATATAGAAATATTGGTATCATGGCTCATATTGATGCTGGTAAAACAACTACAACAGAAAGAATTTTATATTACACTGGTAAGAGTCATAAAATTGGAGAAGTCCATGATGGTGCTGCTACAATGGACTGGATGGAGCAAGAGCAAGAAAGAGGGATTACAATTACATCAGCTGCAACAACTTGTTTTTGGCAAGACCATAGAATAAATATCATCGATACGCCTGGCCACGTTGACTTTACTATTGAAGTTGAAAGATCTCTTAAAGTTTTAGATGGTGCTGTAGCAGTTTTCGATGGTGTTGCAGGTGTTGAACCTCAATCTGAAACTGTTTGGAGACAGGCAGATAAATATAAAGTTCCAAGAATTTGTTTCGTGAATAAATTAGACAGAACAGGAGCTGATTTTTTTAGATGTGTAGATATGATAAGAGATAGATTGGGAGCAAAACCATTGGTTATTCAAGTTCCTATCGGTATCGAAGCGTCTCTAACAGGTGTTGTTGATTTAGTAAAAATGAAAGCTCAAGTTTGGAAAAATGAAGCCTTAGGTGCTGAGTGGGAGTATAAAGACATACCTGCCGATTTAAAAGAAATTTCTGAAAAATATAGAACTGAACTAGTTGAGGCTGCTGTTGAACAAGATGAAAAATTAATGGAGTCATATTTAAATGGAGATGAAATTAAAGAGGAAGATTTAGTAAAATGTATACGAAAAGGAACTTTAAATTTTGATTTTGTGCCAGTAATGACTGGATCAGCCTTCAAAAATAAAGGCGTACAACCTTTATTAGACGCTGTTGTCAATTATTTACCGAGCCCAGTTGACATTGGCTCAATTAAGGGAACTAAATTAGGTAGCGAAGATGAAATGGAAATGAAATTTGAAGATAATGCTCCGTTTTCAGCTCTAGCTTTCAAGGTTGCAAATGATCCATTTGTAGGATCATTGACTTTTATTAGGATTTACTCTGGCACAATTAAAACTGGAACTGCCGTTTACAACTCATCAAAAGAGAAAGAGGAAAGAGTTGGAAGAATGTTATTGATGCATGCTAATTCAAGAGAGGATATTAAAGAAGCTAACGCTGGAGATATTGTGGCTTTGGCAGGCTTGAAGAATACTATTACTGGACATACTTTATGTGATAAAGAAAACGGTGTTCTTTTAGAACCTATGGAATTCCCGGATCCCGTAATAGAAATTGCAGTAGAACCAAAAACTAAAGCCGATCAAGAAAAAATGGGTGAGGCTTTAGGAAGATTGGCTAAAGAAGATCCTTCATTCAGAGTTACTTCAGATGAAGAGTCAGGGCAAACAATTATCAAAGGAATGGGAGAATTACATTTAGATATTATCGTGGATAGAATGAAACGAGAGTTCAAGGTAGAGGCAAATGTTGGAGCCCCTCAAGTTGCATATAGGGAGACAATAGAAACTTCATCAGAAGTTGAGTACACACATAAAAAACAAAGTGGTGGTGCTGGACAATTTGCTAAGGTTAAATTGTTAGTAGAACCACAAGAGCCTGGCAAAGGAAGAGAAGTGGAAAGTAAAATTAAAGGTGGTGCTATTCCAAAAGAGTTTATTCCAGGAGTTGAAAAAGGAATTGAAACGATATCAGATGGTGGAATACTTGCTGGATTTCCAATGATAGATTACAAGGTAACAATTTTAGATGGATTACACCATGATGTGGACTCTAGCGTATTAGCATTTGAACTAGCAAGCAGAGCTTGTTTTAAAGAAGCATGTACAAAAGGTGGATTGAAGCTTTTAGAGCCAGTAATGAGGGTTGAAGTTGTAACACCTGAGGATTACATGGGTGATGTTATTGGTGATTTGAATAGTAGAAGAGGTCAGATAAGTACTCAAGAGCAAAGAGGTAATGCTACGGTTATTACTGCGATGGTTCCATTGGCCAACATGTTTGGCTACATTAATAGTTTAAGATCAATGTCTCAAGGCAGAGCGCAATACTCAATGTTTTTTGATCATTATTCAAAAGTTCCACAAAATGTTCAAGATGAAGTAACAAAAAAGATTGCAGGCTAAAATGGAAAAACAAAACATAAGAATTAAACTAAGAGCATATGATAATAAAGTTCTAGATGCATCAACTGAAGAAATAGTGAACACTGTCAAAAGAACAGGAGCAACTATTAAAGGTCCAATACCTCTGCCAACTAAAATTGAGAGATATACAGTTTTAAGATCACCGCACATTGATAAAAAAAGTAGAGAACAATTTGAATCTAGAACACACAAAAGATTAATAGATATAGTTGAACCAACACCACAAACTGTAGAAGCACTTATGAAATTAGATTTAGCTTCAGGTGTAGATGTAGAGATAAAAATTTAGATATGAGAGATATTGCTTTAATAGGAAAGAAAATTGGAATGACCAGAGAGTTTTATAAAACTGGACAGTCAGTGCCCGTAACAGTTCTTAAGATGGAAAAAGCAAGAGTTATTCAGGTAATTGATACTGAAAAGAGGGGTTATAAAGCCGTTCAATTAGGGTATGGAAAAATTAAAAATTCAAAGCTTACAAAAGCAATGAAAGGTTATTTTGCAAAAAAAAATACTGAAGCAAAAAAGAGATTAAAAGAATTCAGAGTTGAAAATATTGAAAATTTTAAAGAAGGAAATGAGTTTGGACTTGAAATATTTAAGGATATCAAATTTGTCGATACAAAATCAAAAACTATAGGTAAGGGTTTTGCAGGAGCAATGAAAAGACATAATTTTGGTGGTTTAAGAGCGACACATGGGGTTTCAATTTCACATAGATCTCATGGTTCTACTGGACAAAGACAAGATCCAGGAAAAGTTTTTAAAGGAAAAAAAATGGCAGGACATATGGGTGACAAATTAAGAACTATGCAAAATATTGAAATTATTAAAACAGATTTAGAAAATGAATTACTTTATTTAAAAGGCTCAATTCCAGGTTCAAAAAACTCAGAAGTTCTAGTTAAAGGCTCTGTTAAAAACATTAATAAACTAACAATTAATGAAAAAATTAAAGTTGCTGAATTAGCAAAAAAAACACCAGATAAAAAGAAAAAATAATGAAATTAGATAAATTAAATTTAGATGGAAAAAAAAGTTCTATAGAAGTTTTGGATAAAATTTTTTCTGCTAAAATAAACCATAAATTAATAAGTAGTGTTTTATATAAAACAAATGCTAATTATAAGGGACGACATGCAAAAACAAAGCAACAGAATGAAGTTGCGGGACCTACATCAAAAATTTATGCGCAGAAAGGAACTGGTAACGCAAGACATGCTAGTAGAAAAGCACCAATATTTGTTGGGGGTGGTATAGCACATGGACCAAAAGGACAACTAGCTTATAAAACTAGAAAATTAAACAAGAGTGAAAAAAGACAAAGTATTGCGTCACTAATAAGTGAAAAAACTAAAAATAAAAATTTACTAGTACTTAATGATTTCAATAACCCAATAAAAAAAACTAAAGAAATGAATTTAATTCTTAAAAAGTTTGAAATCACAAACTCTTTAATTATTCTTGATAAATCCTCAAAGGAAAAAGTTGAAAAATCAATTAGGAATATTCCAAATATTAAAGTTACAGACATAAATCATTTTAGTGCTTTTGATATTATAAAATTTAAGAAGGTAGTTTTTACTGAAAGCTCTATAAAAGAATTGGAGAAAAGATATGCCTAAAATAGAAAAGATTCATTTATATGACAAAATTTTGTCACCTTTACTTACAGAAAAATCTACCAATTTATCTGGAGAAAATAAAATAGTTTTTAAAGTGCGTAATAGTGCTAATAAAAAAAATCTTAAAAATAACATTGAAAAAATTTTCAAAGTAAATGTTACAAAAATTAATATCATAAACAAACAGAATAGAACAAAATTTACCAGAGGGAGAAAAGTGAAAGTCTCTGGTTTTAAAAAAGCAATAATCACCCTTAAAAAGGGTCAAAGTATTGATCTAACTACAGGAATTTAAATGGCACTCAAAACTTTTAAACCGTATACAAAATCTACAAGAGGAACAATTCTTGTTGATAGAGTGGGTCTTTGGAAAGGAAAACCATTCAAGTCACTGGTTTCACCAAAAAATTCAATGAAAGGAAGAAATAATAATGGCCATATAACTTCCATAAACCGAGCTGGTGGTCACAAAAAGATGTATAGACATGTAGATTTTTATCGAAAAAAATTTGATTCTCCTGCTACGGTCGAAAGAATTGAATATGATCCAAATAGATCTTGTTACATAATGTTAGTTAAATTTGAGGATAATTCTCATGCTTATTACTTGGCTCCACAAAAAATTAAAGTTGGTGACAAAGTTGAAAACGGCTCAAAAAAAGAGATAAAAGTTGGTAATTGTATGCCATTACAAGATATTCCTGTTGGCATAGATATTCATAATGTTGAAATACAACCAGGTGGTGGTGGTAAAATTGCAAGATCAGCTGGGACATCTGTCACGATTAGTGGATTAGATGGTAATTACAGTCTGATAAAATTAGCTTCTGGCGAAGTAAGAAAAATTGACTCGAGATCTCTAGCGACGATTGGTGTTTTAAGTAATCCAGATCAAAAAAATATTAAAATAGGTAAAGCTGGAAGATCTAGATGGTTAGGAAGAAGACCACACACAAGAGGAGTGGTTAAAAACCCTGTTGATCACCCACATGGCGGTGGTGAAGGAAAAAGTGCAGGTGGAAGACATCCAGTTTCTCCAAAAGGTCAATCAGCCAAAGGATTAAAAACAAGAGACAATAAACGCACTGATAAATTTATAGTGAAGAGAAGAAACAAAAGAAAGGATACCAAATAATGGCTAGAGCAGTTTGGAAAGGTCCTTTTGTAGAGGAAAGTTTAATGAAAAAGGTGGATAAATATAAAACTGACCCTAAAAAAATTCCGATTAAAACTTGGTCAAGAAAATCTACAATACTTCCAGATTTTGTTGGAGTAAGTTTTTTGATTTATAATGGAAAAAAATTTATCCCAATAACGGTTTCAGAGGATATGGTTGGACATAAATTAGGTGAATTTGCACCTACAAGAACTTTCTTTGGACATACACCAGCAGATAAAAAGGCAAAACCTGCTGAAGCTGAGGCTAAAAAGTAATTTATGAGTAAAAAAAAGAAAACACAAAACAATAAAGACAAGCTTGTGAGATCGATAAACAATAATATTAGATCAAGTGTAAGAAAACTTAATCCTATACTTAGAGGTATTGTAGGGAAAAAGGTAGATGTTGCTATAAGAGATCTAGAATTTTCAGAAAAAAGAATAACAAAAGATATTAGAAAAACAATCAACTCAGCTATTGCGAATGCTGAAAACAATTTTCAATATGACATTGACAAATTAGTAGTAAAAGAAGCTTATTGTGGAAAGAAAATTACAATGAAAAGGTTCAGACCAAGAGCCAAAGGAAGGGCAGCACCAATATTAAAACCTTATTCAAGTGTAACAATAATATTATCTGAGATGAAAAAAACGGAGGGTCATGGGGCAAAAAGTTAATCCAGTTGGTTTTAGATTAGGTGTTAACAGAGGTTGGGACTCTGTTTGGTACGCTAAAAAAAAAGATTTTGGAAATTATCTTATCGAAGATTTTAAAATCAGAGAATATATTAAAAAAAATGTAATCAATTCTGGTGTATCAAAAGTTATGATCGAAAGAACCTCAAATAAATGTTACGTAACCATTTATACTTCAAGACCTGGATTTGTAATTGGAAAAAAAGGAAGTGATATAGATAAGATTAAAAACAATCTTTCGAAATTTACAAAGAATGAGGTTGCCTTAAATATTAAAGAAGTCAAGAAACCAGAGACAAACGCTTATTTAGTTGCTGAAAATATTGCTCAACAACTAGTTAAAAGAATTTCTTACAGACGAGCAATGAAAAGAGCCATGCAATCATGTTTAAGACTAGGGGCAAAAGGAATTAAAGTCTCAATCAGTGGAAGATTAGGTGGTAATGAAATTGCTAGAACTGAGTGGTTAAGGGATGGAAGTATACCATCTCATACTTTAAGGGCTGATATAGATTATGCTGAAGCAGAAGCACTTACCACATATGGTATTATTGGTATTAAAGTTTGGATTTATAAAGGTGAAGTTTTTGCAAAAGAATTTAGCCAAGAAACTAACAAAGTAATTTCTAAAGAGGGTAAATAACATTATGTTGCAGCCAGTAAGAACTAAATGGAGAAAAGCTCACAAAGGACGAATACATGGTAAAGCCTCGAGAGCTAATTTTATAAATTACGGAGCTTATGCTTTAAAAGCTTTGTCACCTGAGAGAGTAACAGGAAAACAAATTGAGGCTGCCAGAGTAGCTTTAACAAGACATATGAAAAGACAAGGAAGAGTCTGGACAAGAATATTTCCAAATATTCCTGTATCTAAAAAACCGATAGAAGTACGTATGGGTAAAGGAAAAGGATCTCCTGAATATTACGCTTGTAGAGTAAAACCTGGGAGAATTTTATTTGAGGTTGATGGTGTCTCAGAGGAGATCGCAAAAGAGGCATTATACAAAGCTTCAGCAAAACTACCGATTAAAACAAAAACAATTAAAAGATTTTTATAAAATGAAAAAACAAGAGATAAAAAAACTATCTAAAGACGAAATTTTAAAAAATATTGATAAACTTAAGAAAGATTTATTTAACTTTAGATTTCAAAAGGTTAATTCTCAGGTAACTAATCCATCTAAAATTGGGGAAACAAAAAAAACAATTGCAAGACTCAAAACTTTATTAAGAGGGAAAATTAATGCCTAAAAAAATTTTAACAGGAGTAGTAGTGAGTGATAAACCAAATAAAACGGTAACTGTTTTAGTTGAAAGAAAATATTCTCATCCGGTATTAAAAAAAGTTATTAAGGTAAGAAAAAAATACAATGCTCATGACGAAAAAAATACTTATAAATTAGGAGATAAAGTTTCAATTATAGAAAGTAAACCTTTCTCAAAAAATAAAAAATTTGAAGTTATGGAGAGTTCAAAATAATGATACAGGTTCAAACTGAATTACAAGTTGCTGATAACACCGGAGCCAAAAAAATAGAGTGTATTAAAGTTTTAGGTGGATCTAAAAGAAGATATGCCAGCATTGGAGACACGATTGTTATTGCTGTTAAAGAGGCAATTCCAAAAGGTAAAGTTAAAAAGGGCTCAGTTCACAAAGCAGTTGTCGTTAGAGTTAAAAAAGGAATCCACAGAGATGATGGATCGAAAGTAAAGTTTGATAATAACGCTGCAGTTTTAGTTGATGACAAAGGTGAACCAGTTGGAACAAGAATTTTTGGTCCTGTTACAAGAGAGCTAAGAACTAGAGGTCAAATGAAAATAATTTCATTAGCACCTGAGGTACTATAATGATTAAAAAAGGTTTAAAAGTGAAAATTTTAGCAGGTAAAGATAAAGCCAAAGAAGGTGAAGTTATTGAAATAGATAGATCAAACAATAGAGCAAAAGTAAAAGATTTAAATATGATTAAAAAACACGTTAAAACAACAAAAGAAAAAAAAGGTGGTATCTTTTCAAAAGAGAATTTTATCCATATCTCAAATCTCAAATTAGTGAATGAGAAAAAAAAAATTAAGAAAACAGAGGCTAAAAAATAATGACACCAAGACTAAAAGAACTTTATTTAAAAGAAATTCAACCAGCTTTAAAAACAGAGTTTGGATTTAAAAACCTTAATATGGGACCTAAAATCGAGAAAATCATTTTAAATATGGGGTTAGGTTTGGATGGTAATGACTCTAAGGTATTAAAATCATGTGAGGAGGATCTTGCCAAAATTGCAGGTCAAAAACCAGTCACAACAAAATTCAAAAAATCTGTAGCAAATTTTAAAACAAGAAAAGGCTCTAACGCTGGTTTAAAAGTAACTTTAAGAAAAAATAAAATGTATGAATTTCTAGATAGATTGGTAAATATAGCGTTACCAAGGATAAAAGATTTTAGAGGCTTATCTCCGAACGGATTTGATAAATTTGGAAATTATACATTTGGAGTTAAAGAACACATCATATTCCCTGAAGTTAGCTTTGATAGAGCAGATAAAGTCAGAGGATTAGATATTGTAATAGTAATATCGTCTTTAAACAAAGATCATAGTTTTGCGCTTTTACAAAAGATGAATTTTCCATTTATTAAAAAAGGAGATAATTAATATGGCTAAATTAAGCTCAATAAATAAAAACAATAGAAGAATAAAACTTTCTGACAAGTTTTTTAATAAGAGAGCTAAATTAAAAAAAATAATTATGGATAAGAAGTTGCCTTTAGAGGAAAGATTTAAGGCACAACAAAAACTATCTAAATTACCAAGAAATTCTGCGAAAATCAGAGTGATGAACAGGTGTCAAATAACAGGTAGACCGCATGGCGTTTACAGAAAATTAAAAATTTCAAGAATTGCGTTAAGACAACTTGGTTTACAAGGTAAGATACCAGGAATGGTAAAATCAAGCTGGTAGAAAGGAGCAATTATGAGCTTAAGTGACCCGATAGGAGATATGATAGCAAGAGTAAAAAATGCGCAGGCGAGAAAGCATAAAAAAGTAGAGTTACCTTCCTCAAAGTTTAAGAGTAAAATAGCTGATATACTCAAGAATGAGGGATTTATAAAAGATTTTAAAGTTTCTACTGAAGAGAAAAAGAATATCTTATCATTAGAATTAAAATATCACTCTGGCAATCCAGTGATAAGTAATTTTGAGAGAGTATCAAAACCAGGAAGAAGGATTTTTTCAAGTGCAGATAGTTTACCCAAGATAAATAATGGATTAGGTATTGCAATATTGTCTACACCTAAAGGCGTAATGACAGATATTGATGCTAGAAAACAAAAAGTTGGTGGAGAAATAGTTTGTAAGGTTTTTTAATATGTCAAAAATAGGAAAAATAAATATAACAATACCAGAAAAAGTAAAAGTCGCTATCGCTGGTAATATTCTTAATATTGAGGGTCCTCTTGGTAAAAAATCTTTGAACATAGATTTAGAGGTATTTAATCTTGATATTAAGGATGGCAAAGAAATATCTATAAAACCGAAAAAAATCGACCAAAATACAAAAAGATTATGGGGTATGAACAGAAGCTTAATCAATAATGCTGTCATTGGTTCAATAAAAGGTTATGAAAAAATTTTAGAACTAGTGGGAGTTGGTTATAGAGCTTCAATAAAAGGCAACCAACTGAATCTGCAATTAGGTTACAGCCATGATATAAATTTTGACATACCAGATGGTATTAAGATTGCTGTTGAAAAACAAACAACATTAAAAATTTCAGGTTTTGATAAACAATTAGTTGGTTCAATTGCTTCCAAAATTAAGACACTTAGAAAAATTGAACCTTATAAAGGCAAAGGTATTAGAGAAAAAGGTCAATATGTATTAAAAAAAGAGGGTAAAAAGAAATAATGAAATTAAGCACAACAACTAGAAAAAAATTTAGAATTAAAAATAAACTTAAAAAGGTTTCAAAACCAGATAGGTTTAGATTAAGTATATTTAGGTCTTCTAAAAATATTTCAGCACAAATTATTGATGATTCAAAGAATATAACCTTGTTATCAGCTTCTTCAGTTGAAAAAGATATAAAAGAGTCTGAAACAAAAAATAAATCAGAATTGTCCAAAATTGTTGCAGAAAAATTAGCAAAAAAAGCCCAAGAGAAGAAAATAACTAAAATATATTTTGATAGAGGTATTTATAAATATCATGGAAGAATAAAGATTTTTGCTGAAACTTTAAGAAAGAATGGAATGGAATTTTAAAGATGGAAAATTTTAAAGAGAAAAAAACAGACGATATTTTAGAAAAGCTAGTGCATATTAATAGAATTACCAAAGTTGTAAAAGGTGGTAGACGTTTTGGCTTTTCTGCACTGGTAGTTGTTGGTAACCAGGCTGGAAAGATTGGTATAGCTCATGCTAAAGCAAAACAAGTTCCAGATGCAATTAAAAAAGCAAATGAAATAGCAAGAAGAAAACTGATTCATATTCCTTTGAGAGAGGGCAGAACTATTCATCATGATGTTAAGGCTAAAGATGGATCAGGTAGAATTGTATTAAGATCAGCATCAAAAGGTACAGGAATAATTGCTGGTGGTCCTGTTAGAGCTGTTTGTGAAGTTTTAGGAGTTAAAGATATTGTTGCTAAATCTATGGGCACATCTAATGCACACAATGTTATAAGAGCAACAATAAAAGCTTTAAAGAAACAGAATTCACCTAAACAGATTTCTTCAATAAGAAATAAAAAGATATCAGAAATAATCGAAAAAAGAGGATAATGATAAAATTAAATAATAGACCAAAATTAAATAAATCTAAAATAAGAGTCGGTAGAGGAATTGGCTCAGGAAAAGGTAAAACTTCAGGAAGAGGTGTGAAAGGTCAAAAATCTAGATCAGGTGTTGCAATAAAAAGTTTCGAAGGTGGACAAATGCCCCTATATAGACGTTTACCTAAAAGAGGTTTTAATCCAATCCAAAAAGAAAATATAGCAATTTTAAATTTGGACAAAATACAATCTTTTATTAATAAGAAGACAATTAATACAAATGATATATTAAATTCATCATCCCTAAAGAAGTTAAAATTAATAAATAAGAATTCTAAAAAACTAAAGATCTTAGGCTCTGGTGAAATTAAAGATAAAATTAATATTGAAGCCGATTTAGCATCTAAATCTGCACTAGAAAAGCTTGAAAAAATTGGTGGATCAATACAACTTAAAAAATAATATCTTAAGATAATGAGCTCTTCATCTTCAAGTGTTGATTTAAGAAATAGGATAATCTTTACGATTGCAATACTAGCAGTTTACAGATTTGGTACGTTTGTTCCTTTACCTGGAATAGATCCAGAACAATTAAAAATTTTAATGGAGGGAAATCAAAAAGGCCTACTTGGAATGTTTAACGTGTTTGCTGGAGGTGCCGTAAGTAGAATGGCTATTTTTGCATTAGGAATAATGCCATACATCTCATCATCTATTATTGTTCAATTACTAACAGGTGTATCTGATTATTTCAAAAATCTTAAAGCACAAGGTGAAACAGGAAGAGCGAAGATAACTCAAATAACTAGGTATGGAACAGTTTTATTAGCTACTGTTCAAGGTTACGGTTTATCTGTTGGTTTAGAGTCTTCAGCTAATTTGGTAATAAACCCAGGAATATTTTTTAAAATATCAACAGTTACAACTATTGTAGCTGGTACAATTTTCTTAATGTGGCTAGGTGAACAAATAACACAAAGGGGAATAGGAAATGGGATATCCTTAATTATTTTTGCAGGAATTGTTGCAGAAATCCCAAGAGCTTTAGTGACAACTTTTGAATTAGGTAGAACTGGAGCAATTTCAACTTTGATGATAATAGCTATTTTTATTTTATTAATTTTAACTATTTTATTTATTGTGTTTATGGAAAGAGCTTTAAGGAAAATTTTGATAAATTATCCTAAGAGACAGATGGGTAATAAAATGTATGGCGGAGAGTCATCTCATTTGCCTTTAAAGATTAATCAAGCGGGAGTTATACCGGCAATTTTTGCATCTGCTTTATTATTATTACCTGTGACTTTTTCAAATTTCGACGTTTCTGATAATGAAACCTTTTTAAATCTAAGTTCATATTTTACACAGGGACAACCACTTTATATGTTGCTTTATGCATCGGGAATTATTTTTTTTACTTTTTTCTATACATCAATTACTTTCAACCCAACAGAAACAGCTGATAACTTAAGAAAATATGGTGGTTTTGTTCCAGGTATAAGACCTGGAGAAAGTACGGCTCTTTATATTGAAAATATTTTAACAAAATTAACAACCATAGGAGCATTATACCTTACTTTAGTTTGTTTGATGCCAGAGTTTTTAATTGCTAATTATCCAATACCATTTTATTTGGGTGGAACGTCAATATTGATTGTTGTAGTTGTTGCAATTGATACAGTTACGCAAATTCAAACCCGACTTATGAGCTCACAATATGAGCAACTAATCAAAAAAACTAAATTTGGTAGATAGATAAAAAAGTGAATGTAATTTTGTTTGGACCTCCAGGAGCAGGAAAAGGCACACAAGCTAAATTTTTAGTTAATCAATTAAATAATTTCCAAATTTCTACAGGTGATATGTTGAGAGATGAAATTCAAAAAAACTCTGAAATAGGTAAAAAGATAGTTGAAGACATGAGCGAAGGTAGATTTGTTAGCGATGAAATAGTTAATTCATTAATTGAAAATGTGGTATTTGATTCAAAAAAGAAAAATAAACTAATATTTGATGGGTATCCTAGATCCCTGACACAAGCTAAAAACTTAGAAAAATTATTAGATAAAACAAATCAAAAAATTGATTTTGTGTTTTTTCTTAATGTAAATAAAGAGACGATAATCAAAAGAATTGAACAAAGAAAAAGTATAGAAAATAGATCTGATGACGATTTAAATACTATTGTGAAAAGATACGATAAATACATGGAAACCACTAAACCTGTTCTAGACTTCTATTCTAAAAATTCTAATTTTTATGAGTTAGATGGCAGTTCTAAAATTGAGGAAATAACAGCTAAAATCAACAGTTTTCTCAATGTTTAACCCGTTGACTTTAAAAGATCATCTTATATAAAAGGCTGAAAATTATCACTAAATATATGGCTCGTATTGCAGGTATAAATATTCCACAGAACAAACTTGTTCATGTAGGTCTTACGTACATTTATGGTATTGGTGATAAGTTTTCTTCGCAAATTTGTTCATCATTAAAAATTCCAAAAGAAAAAAGAGTGAATCAACTAACTGATGATGAAATCCTTAAAATTAGAGAATACATAGATCAAAATTTCAAAGTCGAGGGAGATTTGAGAAGAGATTATTCATTAAGTATAAAAAGATTAATAGATCTAGCTTGCTACAGAGGATCAAGACATAGAAAAAAATTACCTGTTAGAGGTCAAAGAACTAGATGTAATGCAAGGACAAGAAAAGGTAAAGCAATTGCAATTGCTGGTAAAAAATTAACTCCACTTAAAAAATAAACATGGCTAAAGTTGATAAGGTTGAAAAGAAAGACCAAAAAAATGAAAAGAGTGTAAGTAAAGTTAAAAAGAGCTCTTACTCTAAAAAGAAAAAAGTTAAAAAAAACATTTTGAACGGTATTGCTTATGTTCAATCAACTTTTAATAATACTATTATCTCTATCGCAGACACAAATGGAAATGTAGTTTCATGGGCTTCAGCAGGCCAAAAAGGTTTTAAAGGTTCTAGGAAATCTACACCATATGCTGCACAAATTGCTGCTGATGCAGCTGCATCAAAGGCTTTAGAATATGGAATGAAAACATTATCAGTTGAAGTTAAAGGACCTGGCTCAGGAAGAGAAACAGCATTAAGAGCTTTACAAGCAAGAGGATTTAAAATTTTATCAATTAAAGATACAACACCGATGCCACATAATGGTACTAGACCACCAAAAAAAAGGAGAGTTTAATGGAAACTGAAAATGTAAATATTAAAAACTGGAAATCTCTTATTAAACCATCAAAGATTGATGTTCAAATGAGTGATGATTTATCTAAAGCAAAAATAGTAGCTGAGCCTTTAGAAAAAGGTTATGGTTTAACTTTGGGTAATTCATTAAGAAGAATTTTATTATCTTCGATTAGAGGTGCAGCAGTCACATCTATACAAATAGACGGTGTATTACATGAGTTTACCTCTATAAAAGGTGTAAGAGAAGATGTTACAGATATAGTCTTAAATGTAAAATCTTTAGCATTAAAGTCATCTTCTGAAGGCACTAAGAAACTTATTTTAGATGCAAAAGGACCTGGTGAAATAAAAGCTTCCGATATAACCCCAGTAGCTGATGTTGAGATTTTAAATCCTGAATTAGTAATTTGTAATTTAGATGAAAACACAAGTTTTCACATGGAGATGAATGTTAATACAGGAAAAGGTTACGTGCCAGCTGAACTAAACAAACCTGAGGAACCACCTTTAGGATTGATTGCTATAGACTCTTTATACAGTCCTGTAAAAAAAGTTTCTTATTCTGTAAGCACCGCGAGAGAAGGTAAAGCGCTAGACTATGATAAACTTACAATGGAAGTTGAAACAGATGGTTCAATATCAGCAGAAGATGCTGTAGCCTATTCTGCTAGAATTTTCCAAGATCAACTTAAAATGTTTATTAATTTTGATGAGCCAGTAGAGGCACCTGTTAAAGAAGTATCAACAGAACCTGAATTTAATAAAAATTTATTAAGAAAAGTTGATGAGTTGGAATTGTCTGTTAGATCAATGAATTGTTTAAAAAATGATAACATAATTTATATTGGTGATCTTGTTCAAAAGTCTGAAGGTGAAATGCTTAGAACACCAAATTTTGGAAGAAAATCACTCAATGAAATTAAAGAGGTTTTAACAGGAATGTCATTGTATTTGGGTATGGAGATACCAAACTGGCCACCAGATAACATTGCTGAAATGTCTAAAAAGCTAGAGGAAGCTATCTAAATGAGACACGGATTTGCTAATAAGAAGCTTAATAGAACATCTGAGCATAGAAAAGCACTGTTAAAAAACATGCTTAATTCTCTGATAAAATATGAGCAAATCAAAACAACTTTACCAAAGGCAAAGTTTTTAAAGCCTCAAGCAGATAAGATTATTACATTAGGTAAGAAAGATACCCTTCATAACACTAAAGCTTTAGTTTCACAGTTACAAGACATTAAATCTGCAAATAAAGTTAAAAAGACATTATCAAAAAGATACGAAAAAAGATCAGGTGGTTATACAAGAATAATTAAAGCTGGTTTCAGATACGGTGATAATGCACCGATGGCAATTATTGAATTTGTAGACAGAGATGTTGAAGCAAAAAAAGTAGATAAAAAGAAAAAATCTCCTTCAAAAGTGCCTGAAAAAAAAGAAGATAAAAAACTAGTAGCTACATCAAAATAATATTTTTATGTTTAAAAGTTACATCGTTGACTCAACGTGTAATAATATGCGTGTAGATAGATGGATACGTAATACGATAGGGAGAATCCCCCAAGGACTAATTGAAAAATCTCTTAGATCAGGCAAAATCAAAGTTAATAAAAAAAAAATAAAAAGTTCTTATAAGATAAAATCTAATGACAAAATTGATTTTCATGACTTTAAATTTGAAGAAAGAATTCAACAAAAAAAAATAAGTTTTAGTCCCTCTAATCGAATAATCAAAGCAAATGAAGATTTAATAATAGATAATAATGAAAATTTTATCGTTTTAAATAAAAGTGCTGGTATTTCTGTACAGGGTGGAACAAAATCAAAAAAAAACTTAATTGATATATTCAAAAAAAGTGAAATTTTTTCAGACTCAAAACCTTTCTCTGTCCACAGATTGGACAAAGATACATCAGGTGTTTTTTTAATGGCCAAAAACAGAGAGACAGCACAATTATTAACATCATTGTTTAGATTAAGAAAAGTGCATAAAACTTATCTAGCTATATGTCATGGCGAACTTGAAAAAAATTCAGGAGAATGGAACGATGATTTAGTACGTTATGATAACGGAAAAAAAATTATTGAAAAAGCAAGAACAATTTACAAAGTCATTGATAAAAATTCAAATTCTAGTCTTGTTGAGATGAAACCTATTACTGGTAGAAAACATCAATTAAGAAAACAACTTTTTAATGTTGGTCACTCAATTTTTGGAGACAATAAATATAAATCTTTTAATAAAACAATTGGTATCAATAAAGAATTAATGCTTCATGCTTATGAAATAAAATTCATGATTAAAGAAAAAAAATATACTTATAAAGCTTTACTACCTGATTATTTTAAAAAATTATTAAAAATTAAAAGACTTACTTATTCAAATTTGAAATAAAGATTTCAACTAGTTTTTTGTCTAATTCTTTATAATCTTGATCTTTAATTTGTTTTAAATTAGTCACACCTTTGTCTTTAATGCCACAAGGAATGATTGCGTTATACTTTTCTAAATTATTACAAATATTAATTGAAAAACCGTGATATGCTATCCACTTACTAATTCTTACCCCAATTGCAGCTACTTTTTTTGTTTTTTTATTATCATTGTACCATATCCCAATATTTTCTTTATCAGAAAAACTTTTAATATTAAAAAAATTTAATGTCTCGATTATTGTTTTTTCTATTATTGAAATAAAATTTCTAATATCTTTTTTTCTTTTTTTTAAGTCTATTACAAAATAACAAATTAATTGGCCTGGTCCATGATAGGTAATTTTGCCACCTCTATTTGTCTCTAAAATCTTAATCGATTTATCTAAAATGTCACTCTCACTATAGCTTGTGCCTGCTGTATAAATATCTGGATGTTCTAAAGTCCAAATTAATTCATTTGATTTATTTAAATCTACATTCAACAATCTTTCTTCCATAAGTTTTTTAGCATCTTCATAAATGACAGGTTTTTCAGACTTTTTAATTTCTATATTCATTTAAAAATTGTATTCTTTTGATTATGTATTAAAAGATCGACCTAAATAACAGGAAAATTTATGACTTTAATTAAAAAAATCAAAGATAAAAAAGTCAATTTTGAATTTAATAAAGAATACATAAAAGTAGTCACTGATAAAATTTCGAACAATGACGCAACTTTTATTACAAATTCTTTTAAAGAAATGCATCCTGCTGATGCAGCAGATATTATTGAACATTTAAGTCAGAATGACAGAGAAAATTTAATTAAACTTAATAACTTTAAAATAGATCCTGAGGTTTTTATTGAACTCAATGAGTCAGTTCAAACTGAAATCATAAAATATCTTTCGTCTGATGCAATAGTTAGAATATTGAAAAATTTGGAATCTGATGATGCTATAGCTATTCTTGAAAATGTAGATGAAAAAAATAAAAACTCTATTTTAAGCTTACTACCACCTAAAGATCGTTTTGCTTTATTGGAAGGTCTTAGTTATCCTGAGGATAGTGCAGCTAGAATAATGCAGCGAGAATTTACTGCAATACCAAGTAACTGGTCTGTTGGTCAAACTATTGATTATTTAAGAGAAAATAAAGATTTACCAGAACAATTTTTAGAAATTTATATTGTAGATGAAAATTTTAAACCCATTGGTGCTGTACCGTCATCTAAAGTTCTAAGAACACCAAGAGAAACAAAGATGTCATCAATAATGGATGATTCAATTTTTTTAGTGCCAGTAGACATGGATAGAGAAGAGGTTGGTAACTCGTTTGAAAATTATAATTTAAATTCTGCGTGTGTAATTGATAAAAATAATAAATTAGTTGGAATGATAACTTCAGATGATGTTCTGACTGTTTTAAAGGAAGAAGCTGAGGAAGATGCATTAAGATTAGCAGGTGTAGGAGATGAAGAAATAACTGATGGTGTAATAACAAAAACAAAAAGACGATTTAATTGGTTGTTATTAAATCTTTTCACTGCGTTTTTAGCTACATATTGTATTAGTTTATTTGGAGCAACAATTGAACAAATGGTTGTTCTAGCTTTTTTGATGCCAATAGTAGCATCAATGGGTGGTAACGCAGGAATGCAAACATTGGCAGTTACTGTTAGAACTCTTGCTACTAATGATTTAACAAAAAATAATTTTAATCAAAATATTTTTAAAGAATTTAATATAGGTATTTTAAACGGAATTATATTTGCAATTATAAGTTCTTTCATTGTTCAGTTATGGTTTCAGGATATACAGCTATCCTTAATAATTTCTATCTCAATGATTTTAACTATGATAGTTGCAGGCCTATTTGGAATATTAGTACCAGTTACATTAAAAAAAATGAATATAGATCCAGCAATAGCATCAAGTGTTTTCGTAACAACTATAACTGATGTTATTGGGTTTGTATCATTCCTAGGTGTTGGAGCTTATTTTTTGTAAATATCAAAAGTTATCTATCAACCTTACACTGCTAATATAATAAGCAATAAAAATTTTTGTATCTTTAATCTTATTAGTTAATCTAAGATTTTTTGTATTTCGCAACTCAAGATAATCTATTTTAATATCAAATTTTTTTATTAACTCATTTTTTTTAATTAATATTAAATTCTTTAAATCTTTTTTTTTAAATAATTTTTTTTTAAAAAGAATAAGATTTCTTGCTACTTGACCAGCCTTTTTTAAATTCTTTTTAGTTAAAAGAATATTTCTGGATGATAAAGCTAATTTATTTTTATCTCTTATTGTTTTACAAGAAATAATTTTAGATTTGAAATTTTTTTCAATATATCTTTTTACTAAAAATAGTTGTTGAAAATCTTTTTCTCCCATGAATATTTTTGAGGGATTTATTATTTGTGTTAAACGAGTCATTACGTTAATCACACCCTCAAAATGACCTTTTCTATATTTAGCACATAGTATTTTGTCTTGTTTTTTAAGTTTAATTTTCACTTTATTTGCAAACTTGTAGACATCTTCAATTTCAGGCAAATATACAAAATCAACTTTAAGCCTTTTTAAAATTCTTAAATCTTTTTTTATATTCCTTGGATATCTCTTGTAGTCTTTTTTGTTGTTAAATTGTTTAGGATTTACAAATATACTTACAATGGTCTTATTGGATAGTTTTAAAGATTTTTTAATTAATGATATGTGACCATCATGAAGGCTACCCATAGTAGGTACAAATCCAATATTTGATTTGCCAAATAATGCCTCATTTAAATCAATATTGTTTAATAAAATTTTCATTTGTATAAAACATTTTAATAAGTAAAACATTTAAATGATTAAACAAGCAATTATTCCATTAGCTGGGTTAGGGACAAGGTTATTACCTTTAACTAGCATATTTCCTAAAGAACTACTTCCTATTAATGGAAAACCAGGTATTGAATATATTTTAGATGAGTGTGCAAATGCTGGTATAAAAAAAATAATTTTTATAATTTCAAAAAAGAAACAAATGATTAAAGATTATTTTTACAAAGATAGTTTTTATAAAAAGATAATAAAAAAGAAAAAAGATCCTAGAGTCATTAAGGAGTATAAAAAAATTTTGAAATACAAAAAAATGATTAAATTTGTTTACCAAAATAAACCTTTGGGAACAGGCGATGCTGTATTAAAGACAAAAAAATACATCACTGATGATTTTTTTCTTATGTTATTACCTGATGATCTAATAATTAAAAAAAATTGTTCTAAGTCGATGATTAATATACACAATCGTTATAAATCATCTGTAATGGCAAGCATTAATGTTCCAAAAAAAACTGTGTCTAGATGGGGAATTTACAAGTTAGGAAAAAAGTTAAATAAAAATAATTACATTATCAAAGATGTTATTGAAAAACCATCAATCTCTAAAGCACCATCAAATAAAGCTGTGATAGGAAGATATATTCTTCCAAAAAAAATATTTTCTAGATTGATAAATCAAAAACCAGGTAAAGGAGGTGAAATTCATATTACTGATGCAATACAATCATTGATACAGAGTAATGAAAAATTTATTGCTCATAATTTTACTGGAAAATATTTAGATTGTGGAAGTATGAATGGTTATATTAAATCAACATTAGAAATAGCAAAATCATGAAACTTTGTATGATAGGAACAGGTTATGTAGGTTTAGTTAGCGGTGTATGCTTTGCTGACTTAGGTAATAATGTAATTTGTGTCGATAAAGATTTAAAAAAAATTGATTTACTATCTAAAGGAAGAATTCCTATCTATGAACCCGGACTAACTGAACTAGTTAAAAAAAATTATAAAAATAAAAGATTAAAATTTTCTTCAGATTTAAAAAAATCAATAAAAAACTCAGATATAATTTTTATTTGTGTTGGTACACCTACTAAAAAGGGAGGTAGCAGTGCAGATTTAAGTCAGGTTTATAATGTAGCAAAAGAAATAAGTTTATCTATCAATAAGTTTAAGATAATAGTCACAAAGTCAACAGTACCTGTGACAACAGGTGACGAAATTGAGAAAATTTTACTAAAAAAAAAGAATAATAAGAATAAATTTTCTGTTGTATCTAATCCCGAATTTTTAAGAGAAGGGGAAGCTATTCGAGATTTTATTTTTCCTGATAGAATAGTAGTAGGATCTAATGACAAAAAATCTAACCGTTTAATGAACAATTTATATGCACCTTTAATTTCTAAAGGGGCTCAATATATTCATACGTCAAGAAGAGCTGCAGAATTAATCAAATATTCATCTAATGCTTTTTTGGCAACAAAAATTACATTTATTAATGAAATTGCAAATTTATGTGAGAAAACAGGAATAAATGTTGAGGATATTTCAATTGGAATGGGTTTAGATAAAAGAATAGGTAGTCGTTTCTTAAGGGCGGGGCCTGGTTATGGTGGATCATGTTTTCCTAAAGATACTAAAGCTATAACTTCTACAGCTGATAAATTCAAAATAAATCTTTCTGTCATTAAATCTGTTATAAAATCAAATGAGAGTAGATCTAATTTTTTACTTAATAAAGTCTATAAAATTTTAAATAATAAAGTTAAGAATAAGAGAATAACTTTCTTAGGTGTAACATTTAAAGCTAACACAGACGATATGAGAGATTCCTCTAGTTTAAAAATGATACCCGCATTATCAAAAAAGGGTGCTAAGATAAATTATTTTGATCCAACAGGTCTTAAAAAAGAATTCTCAAAAGTTAAAAATGTTTCTTATATTGATAATATAAGAGAATCTGTAAAAGGCTCAGATCTTGTAATAATTCACACAGAATGGAATGATTTTAAATCAATTAATTTTAAAAATTTAGTTAAAGGTAAAAAATTTATTATTTATGATATGAGAAATATATACTCTCCAATAAAAATTAAAAAACAAGGTTTTAAATATTATAGTATTGGAAGATAAATTTTAATTTAGCTCGAATATAGCATCGACCTCTACGGCAACACCTAAGGGAAGACTATTCACACTCACAGCTGCTCTTGTATGCATTCCTGCATCTCCAAAAACAGATGCGATTAAATCAGAGGCACCATTTATCACTTTTGGTTGATCAGTAAAATCATCAGTAGAATTAACGAAACCTGTTAGTTTAATACAAGATTTGATCTTTGTTAGATCATTATCACATGTATTCATTATTTGAGAAATAATACTTAAAGCACATCTTTTTGCTGCATTATATCCTGAATCTACATCTAAATCTTTTCCAACTTTTCCTTTAATTAATTCACCTTTTTCATCAATTGAAATTTGACCTGACACAAATAACATTTTTCCTGAAATTTTTGTTGCAACATAATTTCCTACAGGTGCTTTAGCTTCAGGAAGTTTTAAGCCAAGTTTTTTTAAATTTTCTTGAAAATTCATTTTTTCTTTTTTTTCTTTTTTGTTTTATCGTATTCTCTTCTTTTCTCAATCAATATTAACGCCTCTTCCATTGTAAGTTCAGTAGGATCCTTTTCCTCAGGAATAGTTGCATTTAGAGATTTATATTTGATATAAGGACCGTATTGTCCCTTCATAATTCTTACCGGTTTTTTATCTTCAGGGTGTTCACCTAAATCTTTGATCATCGAAGAAGACATTCTTCCTGGTTTAGCTTCAGCAATCAATGTCACAGCTCTATTTAAACCAATAGAGAAGATTTCCTCAATATTTTCTATTCGAGCTGATTTGTTTTCACACTTTAGGTAAGGACCAAATCTTCCAGTGTTTAAAGTAATTTCTTTTTGATTGTCAGGATTTATTCCTAAAGATTTAGGTAATGAGCATAAAAATTGTGCTTTTTCTAAATCAATACTATCTAATTCCAAACCCTTTGGAATAGAGACATTTTTTAAAAGTTCATTTACATCTGATTTAGTTTTTTTTGCTTTCCTTTTTTTCTTTGGTGTTTTTTCAACTTCTATATCCTCAGGAATTTTTTCATATTGCAAATATGGACCGAATCTTCCGTTTTTAAGATATATATCATTACCATTCTCATGTTTTCCAATAAATTTCGGTTCCGCTAACTGTGCTTGTGCAGCTGCTTTAGCTTTAGATAAAGGTCTAGTAAATTTACACTCAGGGTAATTTGAACAACCAATAAATGCGCCACCTCTAAAGCTATTCTTTAAGCTTAGTGTCCCTGAATTACATAATTGGCACTTTCTTACAATATTTCCTTTGTCATCCTTATCGAAAACCAAATCTCCCAGACTATCATTTAAAAGATCTAAAACCTCTCTTGTTCTTTTTTCCTTTACTTCAGACACATTGTTATTAAAGTCTTTCCAGAACAGCTCCAAAACTTTTATCCAGCTTTCTTTACCAGTTGTAATTTCATCTAATTGATCCTCTAAACCAGCGGTAAAGTTATAATCCACGTATTTTGAGAACAATTTTTCAAGAAAAGCTGAAATAAGTTTTCCTCTATCAGTGGGAAAAAATCTTTTATTCAATATCTCTGCATAACCTCTATTTGCTATTGTAGAAATTATACTTGCATAAGTAGATGGTCTTCCTATTCCTAACTCCTCTAGTTTTTTTACCAAACTAGCCTCAGAATATCTTGGAGGGGGCTGTGTAAAATGCTGTTCATCTATTAAGGACTCAATATTTACAAGTCCTTTAGATACAGAGGGTAGAATGTTTTCATCATCATCCTTGCCTTGATTATTATATATCTTTAAAAATCCATCAAATTTAAGAACTGATCCACTTGCTTTGCATACTGTATCATTATTATTTGATGTAATTGTTATAGTATTTCTATCAAATTTAGCAGATTGCATTTGAGAAGATAAAGCTCTACTCCATATTAAATCATAAAGTTTATTTTGATCAGTGCTCAGATACTTTTTTACACTTTGGGGAGTCCTGATAATATCTGTGGGTCTTATTGCTTCATGTGCTTCTTGTGCATTTTTTGCCTTTTTGCCAGAGTAATTTAAAGCACTTTCAGGTAAATATTCATTACCGATTTCTTTTTTGATATAATCTCTAAAAGCAACAACAGCATCTTTGGATAAATTAGTACCATCCGTTCTCATATATGTTATCAAACCTATAGTTTCTCCTTCAATATCGACTCCTTGGTAAAGCTTTTGAGCAATTTGCATAGTTCTTGATGCACCAAAACCTAATCGACTTGAAGCTGTTTGTTGAAGAGTTGATGTAGTAAATGGTCCTGATGGATTACGATTTACCACTTTACTAGATATATCAGTAATATTAAATTTTTTTTGATTGATACTTGATATGGCCTTATTTATTTCATCTTTATTTCTAAAAGAGAATTTTTCAACCTTGTTGTTATCGAGTTGACTAATACTAGCTAGGATATTTTGATTTTTTTCATCTTTAAATTTGACACTTAAAGTCCAAAATTCTTCTGGCTTAAAAGATTCAATTTCATGCTCTCTTTCAGTTATTAATTTTAAAGCTACTGATTGAACTCTACCCGCAGATTTAGAGCCTGGAAGTTTTGTCCACAATATTGGTGAAATATTAAAGCCAACCAAGTAATCTAAAGCTCTTCGAGCCATGTAAGCATCAACTAAAAGCGGTTCAATTTGTCTTGGGTTTTCAATACCGTGAATTACTGCTTTTTTTGTAATTTCGTTAAACACAACTCTTTCTATTTCTTTATCTTTAAGAAGTTTTTTTTCATTTAGATACTCTTTTACATGCCAAGCTATTGCTTCGCCCTCACGATCAGGATCGGTAGCTAATATTATTTTTGAAGAATCTTTGGCTGCGTCTGTAATTTCTTTAAGATATTTTTTAGAAAAACTATCGATCTCCCACTCCATTTTAAAATCTTGATCTGGATCAACAGAACCATTTTTAGAAGGTAAATCTCTTATATGCCCATAACTAGCTAATACTTTATAATTATCACCTAAATATTTATTGATAGTTTTGGCTTTAGCTGGGCTTTCTACAATGACCAAGTTCATAAATGACAAACTACCTAAAAGAGTTAGATAGTCAAATTAATAAATTTTTGTCTTAGTTTCTTCTTTATTTTTCAATCTTTTAATATTTTCTCGATGGGTAAAAAATATTAACACGAACATGATTATAAAAAAAAATATATCTTTAAATTGACCCGTGACTAGTAAATAAACAGGAACTGATAAAGAAGCAATTAATGAAGATAAAGATGAAAATTTTGTTATAGCAAAAATTACAAACCAAGATAAAGCAAAAATAACTCCAAAATAAATATTAATAGCAAACAGAATACCTACGTATGTTGCCACACCTTTTCCTCCTTTAAATTTAAGCCATACAGGAAATACGTGACCTATAAATGCACATAATGATGCTAAATATAAAAATTCTGTGTAATAAATTTTAACAAATATTACAGGGATAACAGCTTTTAAAATATCAAGAGATAATGTGATGTAACCAACTATTTTGTTACCAGCTCTAAGTACATTTGTTGCTCCAATATTTCCAGATCCAATATCTCTTATATCTTTTTTCAAAAAAATTTTTGTTAGTATCAATCCAAATGGAATTGAACCCATCAAATATGAAATTATACCTATGATTAAAATATCCATGCTATAGCCTAAATAATTCTTTACCGTTTACAAATGTATTTGTGACTCTGCCTTGAAGTTTTTTATCTTCGATAGATGTATTTTTTGATTTTGAGATAAGCTTATCCTTTTTTACAATCCATGGTTTATCTATATCTACTATACAAAGATCGGCATCATTACCAATAGATAGATTTCCTTTGTTTATTTTTAATATTTTAGCAGGATTTGATGTTAATGCTTTAATTATTGTCTCTAATTTGAGTGATCCGTTATGATATAATTCTAAACTTAGAGACAGCAAAGTTTCTATTCCTGACGCGCCAGTTGCTGCTTGAGCAAATGTTAATCTTTTTGATTCTTCATCTTCAGGTTTGTGATCTGAAACTATCACATCAATTAAATCGTCCTTTAAACCTTGTACTAAAGCTAGTCTATCCTCTTCTCTTCTTAATGGTGGGGATAATTTCAAAAATGTTTTGAAATCTCCTATGTCATTTTCATTTAAAGATAAGTTATTAATTGAAACACCACATGTGAATTTTACTATTTCCTTTCTTGATTTAATTACCTCGACAGACTTTTGTGATGATAATTGAGAGATATGATATCTACATTTAACCTTTTCTAGTAATGTTAAATCTCTCTCGATCAGAATACGCTCAGCGATTTCAGGTATACCAGATAGTCCTAATTTTGAAGCAATTATTCCAGAGTTAATCATGCCATTTTTTGCTAGCTCATAATCTTCAGCGTGCTGCATTATTAAACTACCCAAATCTTTAGCAGAGTTCATTATTCTAGACATCAATCTTGGATTTTGAATTGTTTTAACACCATCGGTGAATGCAATTATTCCTTTACCTTGTAACAAACCAAATTCAGTCATGTTTGTACCTTCAGTATTTTTTGTTAAGGAGGCACATGGAAAAATATTTATCTTTGATTTATCTCTTCCTCTTCTTTTTAGAAAATCGACTATAGAAACGTTATCAATGATTGGATCTGTATTAGGCATTGTTACGACAGAAGTGACGCCACCCGAGAGTGCCGCATTGCTCAGAGTTCTAAAATTTTCTTTATACTCATAGCCTGGTTCACCAACAAAAACTCGCATATCGACTAATCCAGGAAAAATGTATTTACCTTTTAAATCAGTAGGTTTTTCTCTACTTGGTAAATTATTAATATTTACTTTTTTTCCTATAGCTTCAATTTTTCCATCTTCATTTATAATTAGACCCCCATTTTCATTCATGGAGTTATAAGGATCAATTATATTAGCGTTTATAAAATATTGTTTTTTCATCATGTACAAAATATTTTAAGACAAGCCATTCTTACCGCGACACCCAATTCAACTTGCTCTTTAATTACACTTTTGTTGATATCATCTGCTAGCATTGTATCTATTTCTATACCTCTGTTCATTGGACCGGGATGCATAATTAAGGCATCAGATTTAGCGTGTTCTAATTTGTCAGGAGTTAATCCGTAATATTCATAATATTCTCTATTGGATGAAAGATATGAACTTGTCATTCGTTCATTCTGTAATCTCAACATCATAACAATATCACAATCTTTCAACCCTTTTTTCATATCAGTAAAAGTATTAACACCAAATTTTTCAATTTCTTTTGGCATAAGATTTGTTGGAGCGATTATGTTCATTTCTGCCCCCAACATACTAAGTAAGTAAATATTTGATCTAGCAACTCTTGAATGAAGAATATCTCCACAGATTGCAATTTTTAATCCTTGTATCTTTTTTTTACGAGTTATGATTGTTAATGCATCTAATAAAGCTTGAGTAGGGTGCTCTCTTCTGCCATCACCAGCATTAAGAACTGAGCAGTTTACTTTTTGTGAAAGTAGATTACATGCCCCAGAGTCTTGATGTCTAATTACAATAATATCAGGATGCATTGCATTAAGAGTCATTGCTGTATCTATTAATGTTTCACCTTTTTTAATTGCAGAGTTGCTAATATTCATCGACATAACATCAGCACCAAGTCTTTTACCAGCTAGTTCAAAAGAGCTTTGAGTTCTAGTAGAAGGTTCAAAAAATAAATTTATTTGAGTTTTACCTCTTAAAACGTCAACTTTTTTATTTTTACTCTGATTTACTTTTATAAATGAATTTGCTTCATCAAGAATTAAATTAACATCATTGATTGATAAATCTTGAATTCCTAATAGGTGTTTTTGAGATATTTTAATAGCTTGATTTGTTTTAATTGCCATTAAAACCAACTCTATAACTATAAACCTCTATAATAGCAAGTATTAATTATTTAAAAAATCTAAAGCTCCCTGTAATATAAAAGCAGCAGCATTTTCATCTATCTTTTTTTCTCTTTTACTCACATTAATATCTAATTGGCTAGATAGATTGAAAGCACCAACAGTTGAGAGTCTCTCATCCCAAAGACAAATTGGAATATCTAAGTTTTTTTCGATATTTTCAGTTGTATCTTTTACTGATTGAGCAGATCTACCTGAGGATCCATCCATATTTAAAGGATTTCCAACAATGATTCCTTTTATATCATTTTCATCAACGATTAATCTGAGTTCATCAACAAGATCTTTAAGCGAATTCCTATTTATTGTTTTTAAAGGAGTGGCTATCAATTGTTTATCATCACAGATTGACACACCAATTCTTTTAGATCCAAGGTCTAAACCTATCAATCTACACTTATCTGAGTGTTTTTTTTTAAATTCCTCTAAAGTGATCATATTGTATATTTTAAACTTAAGTGATACTTTGCCTCATATTTAAATAGCATATGAGCATAGATCTTAAAACAATAAAACATATATCTAAATTAGCAAGAATTTCAGTTGACGAGCAAAGAGCTGAAAAATTAGCTGGTGATTTAAATTCTATTTTTGATTTTATTGAAAAACTTAATGAATTAAAAACTGACAATGTAGAACCATTAACTTCTATTGCTGAAACGACCTTAAAATTAAGATCTGATGAAGTAAAAAGTAAAAATATCAGAGAACAAATTATAAAAAATTCTCCACAGGATAATGAGGATTATTTTGTAGTACCTAAGGTGATTGAATAATGTCAGATATAACAAAACAATCTTTAACAGAGTTAGTTGAAAATATTAAAAATAAAAAACTTTCCTCAACAGATGTAACAAAAGCATTTATTGATAGATCTGAAAAGTCAGTGGAATTGAATGCTTATATTACAAATGATTTTACATCAGCTCTAGATAAAGCAAAAAAATTTGATCAAAAACCTAATCTTGATTTAAAACTGCCCGGTATACCAATGGCAGTTAAGGATTTATTTTGCACAAAAGACATTAAAACAACTGCTGGTAGTAAAATTTTAAATAATTTTGTTCCAACTTACGAGTCAACAGTAACAGAAAATATTTGGAATGAAGGTGCGATACTTTTAGGTAAGTTAAACTGCGATGAGTTTGCGATGGGCTCTTCAAATGAAACAAGTTTTTTTGGCAATGTTCAAAGTCCTATTGATAAAAATTTAGTTCCAGGTGGATCTTCTGGTGGTTCAGCTTCAGCTGTAGCTGGACAATTAACTCCTGTTACAATTGGTACTGATACTGGTGGATCAATTAGACAACCAGCTTCTTTTACTGGAATTGTTGGATTGAAACCTACATACGGAAGTTGTTCAAGATATGGAATAGTTGCTTTTGCATCATCATTGGATCAAGCAGGACCAATGGCACAAAATGTCAAGGATTGTGCTTTATTGCATGAAGTGATTAGCTCTTATGATCCCAAAGACTCTACTTCAATAGATTTCAAAAGAAATCATTACAGCAAAGAACTTACAAATAACATAAAAGGAAAAAAAATTGGAATACCAAAAGAATATAGAGTTGACGGTATGCCAAAAGAAATTGAAGATCTTTGGCAAAAAGGTATTCAATATATTAAAGATTGTGGTGCTGAAACTATTGATATTTCTCTACCAAATACAAGTTATGCCTTACCAACATATTATATAGTTGCTCCAGCAGAGGCTTCATCAAACTTAGCAAGATATGATGGTGTTAAGTATGGATTTAGAGCTAAAGGTGAAAATTTAATTGATATGTACGAAAAAACTAGATCAGAAGGTTTTGGAGCTGAAGTTCAAAGACGGATTATGATTGGAACTTATGTTTTATCCTCTGGGTATTACGATGCATATTATCTTAAAGCTCAAAAAGTAAGGAAACTTATCAAAAATGATTTTGATGAAGCTTATAAAAAAGTCGATGCAATTTTAACTCCATCAACACCTAGCTCAGCATTTAAAATAGGTGAAAAAACTAATGATCCAGTTTCAATGTATCTTAATGATATATTCACAGTTCCTGTTAACTTAGCTGGACTTCCAGGTATCTCAATACCTGCCGGACATGATACAAAAGGTTATCCATTAGGTTTACAAATTATTGGCAAAGCCTTTGATGAACAAAATATATTAAATATAGCTTATGCTATGGAAGAAAAGATCAACTTTAAAAACAAAATTACTGATTGGTGGATAAAATGAGTAAAAAAGACTCAGAATATTTGATCAACCGAAAAGATAATCAGTATGAGGTAGTAATTGGTTTAGAAGTTCATGCTCAAGTTTTATCTGAGTCTAAATTATTTTCTACTTCTGCAACAAAATTCGGAGCAGAACCTAATACACAGGTCAGTTTAGTTGATGCTGCATTTCCAGGAATGTTACCAGTAATAAATGAATTTTGTGTTAAACAAGCAATTAAAACTGGTATTGGACTAAATGCAAAAATTAATAAACGTTCAGTATTTGATAGAAAAAATTATTTTTACGCTGATTTGCCTCAAGGATATCAAATATCACAATTTAAAGATCCAATAGTAGGTGAGGGCAAAGTTATTTTGGATATGCCTAATGGTCAAAAAGAAGTTGGTATAGAGAGATTACATCTAGAACAAGACGCTGGAAAAAGTATTCATGATCTTGACCCACAAAATACCTTTGTAGATTTAAACAGATCAGGAGTAGCTTTAATGGAAATAGTGAGCAAACCTGATCTAAGATCACCAGATGAGGTTAATGCTTACATCAAAAAACTACGATCTATAATGAGATATTTAGGAACTTGTGATGGTAATATGCAAGAAGGTTCTTTAAGAGCTGATGTGAATGTTTCTGTCAGGCCAAAAGGTTCAAAAGAATTTGGTACACGATGTGAAATTAAAAATGTTAATTCAATAAAGTTTATGCAGATGGCGATAGAATATGAGGCTAATAGGCAAGTTGACTTAATTGAAGAGGGCAAAACTATTGATCAAGAAACAAGACTTTTTGATACGAAGAAGAATGAGACAAGGTCAATGAGATCTAAAGAAGATGCTCATGATTACAGATATTTTCCTGACCCTGATTTATTACCTCTAGAGGTTTCGGAAAAATTTATTGAAGAACTTAAAAATGATATTCCAGAACTTCCAGATGATAAAAAGAAAAGATTTATTGAAGAGTTTAGATTGTCTCCTCATGAGGCCAATATTTTAGTGTCTGATATTGATACAGCGAAATACTTTGAAGAAGTTGTAGCAAAAATGGGTAAGAATAAAGACATTAAGTTAGCAGTCAATTGGATTACAGGAGAACTATTTGCTGTTTTAAATAGCAAAGGTTTAGAAATTTCTCAAAGTCCAGTGAGCGCAAAGAATTTTGCCATATTAATAAATCTAATTAAGAATGGAACTATTTCAGGAAAAATAGCAAAAACTGTTTTTGAATTAATGATTGATGGAGATAAAGATCCACAAAAAATTGTTGAGGAAAAAGGATTAAAGCAACAAAGTGATCCAAAGGCTTTAGAGGCTTTAATTGATAAAATAATTAATGATAATAGAGAAAAAGCTATTGAATATAAACAAGGTAAAGAAAAATTATTTGGTTTTTTTGTTGGGCAAGCAATGAAGGCATCAGGTGGTAAAGCTAACCCTCAATTAATTAATGAGATTCTAAAGAAAAAATTATAAGGTTATGGGTTCAGACCTTAATATAACAAAACATTTACAAGATTATATTTTAAAAAATGGTTTGAAATTGCATCCAATTCAAAAAGAAATAATAGATTATAACTTATCACTTGGTGACTCGAAAAGAATGCAAATCTCTATTTCTCAATGTCAATTTCTACATTTGATTATTAAAGTTTCCAAAATTAAAAAAGTCCTTGAGATAGGAACTTTTACAGGTTTAAGCACTTTGTCTATGGCCCTAGCTTTACCAGAAGAAGGTTGCATAATTGCGTTAGATAAAAATGAAGAAACAAACAAAATTGCTCAAAAATTTTTTAAAAAAGCTAATCAAGATCATAAGATTAAAACAATAATTAAACCAGCGTTAGAAAGTTTGATGAGTATTAGAAATGAAAAATTTGATTTAGTCTTTATTGATGCAGATAAAATGAATTACCAAAAATATTATGAAATTTCACTAGATCTATTGAATAAAGAGGGTTTAGTAATTATTGATAACGTATTGTGGCATGGAGAAGTTGTTAATAAAGATATAAATGACAAATATACGAAAAGTATAAGAGATTTAAATAATTTTATCTCTAAGGATAAAAGAATTGAAAAGGTCATGGTTCCTTTCGGAGATGGAATGACTGTTTGTAGGGTTCTATAATGTTTAAAGTTTTTGGCTTTTATAAATTCGTAAAGGTTAAATCTTTAAAAAAGAATAAAAATTTTTTACAAGAGTTCCTTATTTCAAATTATATTCGAGGAACCATAATCATTGCTAAAGAAGGGTTAAATGGCACTATTTCTGGGAATGCTAAAGATATTTATAAAACTACCAAAAAATTGAAATCATTATTTTTATTTAAAAAATTTGATAATAGCAACGAGTCTAAATCTGAATTTCAACCATTTCATAAACCTAAAGTTAAGATTAAAAAAGAGATTGTTCCAATGAATTTAACTATCAATCCTAAAGAAAGAAACATAGAAACTCATTTAGAACCAAAAGAATGGAATAAGCTAATAAAGAATAAGGATACATATATAATTGATACAAGAAAACCTTTTGAATATAAGGTTGGTACCTTTAAAAGATCGGTTAATCCAAATGTAAATAATTTTAGGGATTTTCCAAAGTACCTAAATAAACTTAAAAAAAATAAACCAGTTGCAATGTTTTGTACTGGTGGAATACGTTGTGAAAAAACTTCGGTATATCTAAAAAAGAAAGGATTTAAAAATATCTATCAGCTAAATGGAGGAATTTTAAATTATTTAAATAAGATAAACAAAAACGAAAGTTTATGGAGAGGTGAATGTTTTGTTTTTGATAACAGAATTAGTTTAAAACATAAATTAAAGGTTGGATCATATTCTGTATGTGGTGGATGCAGAATGCCTATATCCCCTAAAGATAAAAGATCAAATAAGTATGAGGAGGGAGTTTCTTGCACAAATTGCTATGATAAATTAACAGAAACTCAAAAATCACGTTTTAGAATGAGACAAAGTCAGATATACAAAGCAAAACAATCTGGAAAAAAACATATTTTTCAAAAAGAATTTAAATAAGGATAACTTTGTCTAAATCAATAAAATTAACTAAAGATCCGATTTGGACACTATTAAGAAAAGTCACTATACCTGCAAGTGTTGGTTCATTGTTTCAAACCTTTTATAATTTAGTTGATACTTGGTTTGCTGGAAGAATTTCTGCTGAAGCTATAAGTGCTATTGCAAAATCATTTCCAATTTATTTTACTATTATTGCTGTTGGTGTTGGATTAGGAGCAGCTACAAATGCTTTAATTGGTAATTCCATTGGTGAAAAGAAAGAGAGAGTTGCATCGATGTATGTTGCTCAATCTTTAATTTTTGCATTTACAGTTTCCATACTTGTAACAGTATTTGGTTTAAACGCGTCTAATTATCTTTTAGGTGTTATGGGATCTGATGCTGCTGGTATAGCTCTAACTAGAGAATATCTAGATATTATCTTTTATGGAACTTTTATTGTACTAATCCAAATATCATTAAATGGAACTTTAAATGCGCAAGGTGATACAAAAAGTTATAGAAATGTTTTAATATTTAGTTTCTTTCTAAATATCTTTTTAAATCCCCTTTTTATTTGGGGATATGGATTTATTCCTGGATTTGGCATAGCTGGATTGGCAATAGCTACAGTAATTTCACAATTAATCGGAACAATCTACTTAGCATATAAAGTAAATAATTGTAAGATTAGGGAATATCTTAAAGCCAAATGTTTTATTCCTAAATTTGATTACTTAAAACCACTCACTGAACAAGCGGTGCCTGTAATGTTTAGTATGTTATTTATTGGAGTAGGAATATTTAATATTTTATATTTCATTGGTCAGTTTGGTGATTTGGCAACAGCTGGTTACGGAGCAGCATTAAGAGTGGAACAGGTATTTTTACTCCCAGTGATAGGACTGAATACAGCAGTTCTTTCTATTGGTGGTCAAAATTTTGGAGCTAAAGCATACGATAGAATTAGAGAGCTTTATACAAAGGCTCTGCTATTTGGCTCTTCATTTATGGCAATCGCTGGGATGATAATATTTTTTGGTGCAGAATTTTTTGTTTCATTATTTACTGACAATCAAGAAGCAGTTGTGAGTGGAGCTATTTATTTAAAGGTTGCAGCTTTAATTGGACCTATTTATCCAGTTTTTTTTATTACTACAGCTGTATTTCAAGCTGTTAAAAAACCCCTATATAGTCTTTATTTAAGTATATTGAGATTAACTGCGTTTCCTTTCTTAAGCTTGTGGTATGTAATAAATATCAGAGGTGGTGATTACAAGGATATATTCTATACGATAATGGCTACAAATTGGGTTATGGGGATTGTTGTTTTAATATTTATTGGTTATTTTTTAAATAATGTATTTAAACAAAATAAACCTCTTTTTAGTTATTAGTATATGTTTAACTTTTTTTTTTCTTAATTATTTTGATGTCAAATCAGATGAGATAAAGATTATTGATGGTGATACTATTCATTTAAATGGAGAAAAAATTCGTTTTAGTGGTATCGATACTCCTGAAATAAAACAAACATGTACAAAAAATAATGAAACTATAAATTGTGGTATTCAAGCTAAAGAATTACTTGTTGAAATTATCGCTAATAATAAAATTATCTGTATTAGAGAGGGAAGGGATCAATACAAAAGAATACTTGCTGAATGTTTTGTAAATGATTTAAGTTTATCGAGTTATTTAGTTAAAAACGGTTATGCTTTTGCATACAGAAAATATTCTAAAAAGTTTATTGCTGATGAAGATTATGCAAGATCAAAGAAGCTTGGAATGTGGTCTATGAATTTTGAGTATCCATGGGATTGGAGAAAAAAAAACTAGTCTTTTTGTAATTTTTTTTCTAATTTTCTAACAAGATAAGATACAATCAATATTAAGACCAAATATTCTAGAATTAGAAATGTATATATTTCCAACGGTCTATAGGTTGTCACAACTAATTCATTTGCTTTTCTCGTCAAATCCCCAATTCCAATTATAGATACTAAAGATGACATTTTGAGCACATAAACAAATTGATTACCAATAGCAGGTAAAATATTTTTTATTGCCTGTGGTAGAATAACTAATCTTAATTTTCTAAAAAAACTTAATCCTAACGAACTTCCAGCCTCCCATTGTGATTTTTTTATTGAATTAATTCCTGCTCTAAATATTTCTGCTTGGAAAGCACTTTCACTTATTGATAGAGCTATGATACCAGAAACGAATGGGCTAAAACTTATACCCGTCATGATTGGAAGACCATAATAAATCCATAAGATTAAAACCAGTAAAGGAATTGCTCTTACAATCTCAACATAACCAATATTCAGGTAGGTTAAGAATTTACTTTTAGCTAATGATGGAATTGCAATTAAAAGACCAATAATTATTGAAATAACAATTGAAACTACACTTATATAGATAGTAGTTGTTAAACCGCTTAATAAAAACTTTAGATTGGTTAATCCTTCAACGTTATTCGGTGATAAGATTAGCCAGTTTAATTCACCTTTACTGCACGACGTTAATGGAAAAATTAAAATTAATAAAAATAGATTTTTCACTCTTTAACTTATAAAGAATAAAAAATTAATTACTAATTTTTTATAAGCTCTTTAGATTATATTTAGCTAATAACTTGGTGAAGAAGCCTGAAGATTTTTTGTCTTTAATCCATTTATTGACATAATCATTCCACTTAGTATCACCTTTTGGTACCATCATTGCTAAAAATGCTGGATTTTTTCCACCATCTGGAACGATTGCTAACTGAGGATATTTAATTACCAATTTATTTGCCTCTGTTGAACTTGTAATATTACCATCAGCTCTACCTGCCAAGACTTCTTGGAAGTCTCTAGCTGGTGCTTCTACTGAGTTTAGTTTTGATTTTGGGAAAAATTCTTTTGCCTTTTCCTCTTGAGAAGTACCAAGAGTAGTTGCAATTGTAACATTTGAATTATTAAGTGAGTCCCAAGTTGGAAATTTTTTTAAATTCTTTTTGAGAACAAGTGGCACAGTAGCATATTTGTAATAGGTATCGGTAAAACCAGCTACTTCTGCTCTCTTTGGCGTTTTCGTAACACTAGTTGAAATATCATATCGTGCAGATGTTATTCCTGAAACAATAGTTTTCCATTCTGCAGGCACAAACTCAATTTTTACACCCATGTCTTTTGCTAGCTGGTTCATGACATCAATGTCAAAACCTTTATATTTATTGGTTGCTGGATCTTTCACTGTCATAGGATCCCAATCTCCGGTAGTACCCACTTTAAGTACTCCAGAAGATAAAATTTTATCTAAATTAGATTCTGCGTTAAGAGAAAAGGGTAAAAGAGCAAATAATGCTACTAAGAATAATTTTTTCATATTTTTTATTTAACTTATTTGAGATCTAAATGTGACTATAATCTTGACGCACTATCATTCATCCATGAGAACAAATGTTCAGAAAATGAGCGCCTTACAAACAAATTAACCTCATTTTTATTTTGATTATGAATAATCACATCTATTTTTGCGAGAATTGTTTGGGTTACCGAGCCAATTTTGTCCTTAAAATCATTAAAATTAAAAGGAGACCCTGTTCGAAATAAATCATAAATTTTATCTCCTTTAAGATTAATCCTCACAAATTGATCTGTGACGTCAACAACAGCTCCTAAATTTAATTTAGATATGTTTTTATTTAAAAGTGTTTCGATGTCATATGTGTTTGTATTTTCTTTAACAACACTATTTGAAAAAATCATCCATTCATCAGGACTTAACCATAAAGCAGTCAATTTTTCACTTTGAGTAGAAGTATTTGCTTTTGTAGGTAGAACCATATTTAAAGATTTACCAATTGCTGATAAAAATTCTCTTTTTTTACCTCTTACTATCAACTTCATGACAGGCTTAACCTCATTCATTTGTAGACCTTGATATGATTTTTCTTCTTTGATAGTATGGTTATAATTTAGCATTTAATCTTTCACCCTCTTTATCTAAAAAAACTGGATCAGCTACAGTCACATTGATATTTTTGTTTTCCATAGGTATGATTAATTTTTGCCCTAACATTTTTTTTCCGCCTTTTACAACACCTAATGCGATTGATTTTTTTAAATTTGGGCTATAGTAACTTGAAGTAACATGACCCAACATTTCAATTGGTGATTTTTTTATATCAGCAACTATCTGCGCGCCTTCCTCCAAAACTTCCTCTGGATTTTCTGTTAATAAACCAACCAATTGTTTTCTATCTTCTCTAATAGTATCAGATCTATATAATGATCTTTTTCCAATAAAATCATATTTTTTTTTACTTACTATCCAATCCATCTGTAAATCAATTGGTGTCAGCGTTGCATCAGTATCTTGACCAACTATTATAAAACCTTTCTCTGCTCTTAATAAGTGCATCGTTTCTGTTCCATAGGGCGTAATATTAAAATCTTTACCCGCTTCCATACATTTTTCCCAAACAGATTTACCAAAATTTGCTTGAATATTAATTTCATAACTATGTTCTCCAGTAAAACTAATTCTCATTACTCTACATTTAATGTTATTTATTTTCGCATTTTTAAATGACATATGTGGAAACTTTTCATCAGAAAGATCTAAATCAGGAATAACTTTTGAAACAATTTTTTTACTATTAGGTCCACAAACACTTATTGTAGCATAATGATCAGTTACAGATGATAAATAGACATCTAATTCAGGCCATTCTGTTTGAAGATAGTCTTCAAGTTTTCCCAATACGTTAGCCGCACCTCCAGTTGTGGTCGTCATGATATAATGATTTTCACCCAATCTAGTTGTAACGCCGTCATCATAAACCATTCCATCTTCATTTAGCATTAAACCATAACGACATTTACCTACAGCTAGTTTTGACCAAGCGTTAGTATAAACACGATTTAAAAATTCTGAGGCATCAGTTCCTTGAATATCAATCTTTCCTAATGTAGATGCATCTAAAATACCCGCCGAGTCTCTAGCAGCTTTACTTTCTCTTTGTACTGCCTGATGCATATTTTCATTATCCTTAGGATAATACCAAGCTCTTTTCCATTGACCAACGTTTTCAAACTCAGCGTTGTTTGCAACATGCCAATCATGTATGGGAGTACGTCTGAATATATCAAAAAATTCTCCCACATTTCTTCCAACAATAGTTCCAAAGGTTAGAGGTGTGTAAGGAGGTCTAAAAGTTGTAGTTCCATGTTCACCCATTTTAGTTCCCGCTGTTTCTGAGATAATTCCAAGAGCATGCATATTACCAAGTTTGCCCTGATCAGTTCCCATACCAGTAGTAGTGTATCTTTTTACATGTTCTATAGATCTAAACCCTTCTCTTAGAGCTAATTTAATATCTTTTGCAGTTGCATCATTTTGATAATCAACAAAAGACTTAGTTTTCCCTATGGATTTATCAGATGGTAATAACCAAATATTTCTCTTTGATTGATTTAAACCTGAGATAGTTTCAACAGTTTTGTATTCAGAATTATCAATATCAAGAAACTTTTTAATAGAAGATAAGGTATTCTTTATTATTTCCTCTAAACCAAAGTCTCCATTACAAGATCCAATACTTATTTGATCTGAAGGATAAACATTAGGTATAAATACTTGGTCTTCTTCTCTAAATTTTAATTTACCTCCTGATTGTGTAAACAAGTGTACTGCTGGGGTCCAACCACCAGATACACCTAAACAATCACAATTCAACTTTGTTTTGTCACCAATAACTGTTTGACCATCTTTTGAAAGTTTCATGATGGATATTTTATTAATTCTTCTATATCCATAAGTATCAACGACAGTATAACCTTTATAAATTTCAATATTATTTTTCTCAACTTCGTATGAAATTTTAGAGTCAATTTGTTCTCTATTATCAATTATTGCATTAATTTTAATTCCTCTTTGAATTAAACTCATGGCTGTTTCATATGCCGTATCGTTATTGGTAAAAAGAATATTATTTTCACCACATGCCACACCGTATAAATCAATATATCTTTTAATTGCTGAAGATAACAGTATCCCTGGACGATCATTATTATCAAATATTAAAGGTCTTTCTATTGAGCCAGTTGCTGTAATTACTTTTTTAGCTCTAATTTTTAATAATCTTTGTCTTACTTTATTTTCTCTTTGATTAATCGGTAAATGATCAGTGAGATTTTCACGAGCCAATAGAAAGTTGTATCCATGGAATGCTGCAACGCTAGTTCTTGTTTTTATTTCTAAATTTTCTAATTTAGATATTTCGTTGATTTCTTTTTCTAACCATGAACTTGTTATTTGATTATTAATCTTTGAAAATTCTGAGTTATCATAAATAGAGGATCCCCCCAAATAAGATTTTTCATCAACTAAAAGAGTCTTAAAACCATTTTTAGCTGCCATTTTAGCTGCCATTATTCCTGATATACCTGCTCCGATTACTAAAACATCACAATGAATATATTTATGTTCATATATGTCTGGATCAGCTACTTTAGGTGATTTACCTAAACCCGCAGATTTTCTAATAAAGTATTCATACTTTTCCCAGAAACTTGCAGGCCACATAAAAGTTTTATAATAAAAACCTGCAGGTAAGATAGGGGATAATAGATTATTAATTCCTCCAATATCAAAATTAACGCTAGGCCAACAATTTTGACTAGATGCAACTAAACCTTCATATATTTCTACTTCTGTAGCTCTTACATTAGGTTCAGTTCTTGAGGAATTATCATGTAATTGAATTATTGCATTAGGTTCTTCAGAACCAGACGTCATAATTCCACGGGGTCTATGATATTTAAAACTTCGTCCTACAAGATGAATGCCATTAGCCAATAAAGCTGATGCTAGAGTATCACCTTTAAAACCAAAATATATTTTATTATTAAATTTAAAAGAAACCCTATAAGTTTCATCAATAAATTTACTTGTTTTAAATCTTAAATTATTTGGCATTTTATTTTACCGGTGGTTTTTCACCCATTTTGTATACAGCTTTTATTTGGTCGTTTGACGTATCCCTAACCATATTGAACCATTTTCTACAACCATGAACATGATTCCATCTTTCAAACTGAATTCCTTTTATATTTTTTCTCATGAACAAATATTCTGCCCATTCATCATCACTTAGTTCTGTAGGTTGCTTTGGCCTTACAATATGTGCTTCACCACCAGCTTTAAATTCGCTTTGTTCTCTCTCACCACAAAAAGGACAATTAATTAAAAACATTAGTGTGCAACAGCGGCTGCACCATGTTCATCAACTAGATCACCACTTACAAATCTATTTATATTAAACGCAGCATTTAATTTATGAGGCTCATCATTTGCAATTGTGTGAGCAAATAAATCCCCTGAACCGGGTGTAGCTTTAAAGCCTCCTGTTCCCCAACCACAATTAAAGTACAAACCTTTAATTGATGTTTTACTTATGATCGGACTTGCATCAGGACATATGTCAACTATTCCACCCCACTGACGAAGCATTCTCATTCTGCTAAATATTGGATATAGTTCTAAAATTGCATTTAAAGTTCCTTCCACAATATCATGACTTCCTTTTTGAGAGTAAGATACATAATCATCAGTTCCTGCTCCAATAACCAATTCTCCCTTATCAGATTGGCTAACATACGCATGAACAGCGTTAGACATTACAACTGTATCTATTATCGGTTTTACTGGTTCAGACACTAAAGCTTGAAGTGGTTTACTCTCCAAAGGTAATTTTAATCCAGCCATATTGGCTATAACACTAGAATGACCAGCAGCTACAACTCCAATTTTTTTTGTTTTGATAAATCCTTTAGTTGTTTCAATTCCTTCAACCGTATCACTATTTCTTTTTATTCCTTTTACTTCACAATTTTGAATTATATCAACACCCATTTCATCAGCACCTCTTGCATATCCCCAAGCAACAGCATCATGCCTAGCTGTACCGGCTCTTCTTTGAAGGGTTCCGCCTAAAACTGGATAACGAATATCCTGTGAGGTATTTATAATTGGACAAAATCTTTTAACTTCTTCGGTATTTAAATAAACTGCATCAATACCATTCAATCTATTTGCGTGAGTTCTTCTTTTTAAATCTCTTACATCTTGCAAATTATGTGCAAGATTCATAACTCCTCTTTGACTAAACATGACATTATAATTTAATTCTTGAGATAAACCTTCCCAAATTTTAAGAGCATGGTCATATAGACCTGCACTTGCATCCCATAAATAATTAGACCTAATTATTGTAGTATTTCGACCAGTATTTCCTCCTCCTATCCAACCTTTTTCAACAACAGCAATGTTCTTCATGTTATGTTTTTTTGCTAGATAATAAGCAGTTGCAAGACCATGTCCTCCACCACCAACTATTACCGCGTCATATTCTTTTTTAGGCTCAGGGTCTTTCCAAGCTTTCTCCCAATTTTCATGATAAGAAAAAGCGTTTTTAATAAGTGAAAATATTGAATACTTATTTTTCATAATTATTGAATAATTACTTTATAAATATTGATTATTCAATACAATCAGAAGTGACAAATTTATTGGAAGAGTGGGTGAGAGGCTGAAACCAGTCGTTTGCTAAATGACCGTGCGAGGAAACTTGTACCGAGGGTTCGAATCCCTCCTCTTCCGCCATTTTTAGTACAAAGGATCATCCTTAAAGAAATTTATCATTGTAACTGGCTTTTGAGCTAAAATATAACGATAGACGTTGTAGTTCTCCAGTACTCTTTGAACATAATTTCTTGTTTCTTTAAATTTGATTAATTCAATCCAGTTTACATAATCAATTTGGTTCTTTTGTGGATTTTTATTTATTTTTTTCCAATATCTGACTCTTTTAGGTCCAGCATTATAAGCCGCTATTGCAAACGGATAAGCACCATCATATTCTAAAATTAGTCCAGCTATATAGTGAGAACCTAAATTGATATTATATTCTGCATCTCTTGTTAATCTAGATTTTGAATAAGGAAGTTTTGCTTGTTTAGCAACTACTTTTGCCGTGTAAGGCATGAGCTGCATTAATCCTTTTGCTCCTGCGTGACTGTTAGCACTTAAATCAAATTCACTTTCTTGTCTTATTATTGACAGTATAAATGCAGTATCAGGAATTTTTCTTCCATTTATATAATTTGGAGTACTTATAATTGGATAATTATATTTGTTATGAAATCTTTTTTCATATGATGCAATTTTTGCTATTTGAATAGCAAAATCAAATCTATCAATGCTTGTTGCTAATTCTGCTGCTAAAACTTCACTACCATTATTTATATCATCATTAGCTAAATGTCTTAAAATATGTTTTGTATATTTATCTTCGTTCAGCTCATCAAGAAGATAAACTGTTTTGACTAATTCTTTTTTAAAAAAGTAGTCTCTATACTCTTTTGAAACTTCAATATCTTTAGATAGTTCAAAAGGTTGATTGGGATTTAACTCCATAAATGCCAATTGACCATAATATGTAGTTAGAAAATTAGATGCTTTACCAAACCATTCATTAGCTAATTCATTTTTACCAAGCTTCTGATAAGTTTTAGCTAACCAATAGGCTCCTCTAGAAGTACTTATCGGGTAACCAACATTATTATAAAAATTTTCAAAATGATCCTTAGCTAACAAAGGATCATCTAAGAAACTTAATGCTATCCATCCGCTCATCCATTCCGCAGCCGCATACTCGGGGCCATCAGTCAGAGCATGATTACTTGCAATTTTATAGGCTAATGCAAATTTTTTTTTATAAATCAATGATCTTGAAATAATTTCTCTTTCAAACCACCATTTATCTGGTCTGACCAAATAATCTTTAGTATTTTTAATTTTTACTAAAATTTCAACAGAACTATCTACTCTTCCTCTTTTTCTTCTCCATTTTAATCTGTCGTAATTTAAACCTGCATCATTTTTAAATTTTTCTGGGACTTTCGAAATAGCATTATCTACACCATAAGATTTACTCATTAACAATTGTCTAGCCGTATAAAGTAATTCATAATCTTTAGGTAAATATCTTAATAATCTTTTTAAATCCCAGTATTTATTATTCCAAGCTAAGTAATCCGCTCTTTTAATATAATCATCAGCATTGAGATACTTTTTAAATTTTTTTCTATAAAATCTTAATTCAGATTTACTCAGTTCTGCTGTAATCCAGCCCTCTTTAATATAAGATATACCTTTTTGTGTGTTGCCGTTGAGAATTATACTTTCTCCAAGTATCATTTTCCCAAAACCACTTAAAGGTTCATCGGCACCAAACCAATCAATAATTTTTTTAGGTGAGATAGTGTCTGTAGAAAGCTTATGTTCTGCTAAATATTTTATTCTTCCTAATCGTGGATAATCTTCATTAGAGTCAATAAAAGTTTTGTAATCATAATATGAGGCTTTATTTCCTTTGGTGAGCAGGTGTCTCCATTGTATGAAATTATAAATTGATTTATCTTTAGCTCTTTTTGCAGTTTTCAATGCTGTAGGCCATTTTGCTTGTTTCATTTCTGAAATAGCCTTTTTCGCAATTTCAAAATCTTTTTTATTATAATATTTGGATTTCTTTGCTGTATCAGTTTTTTTTGCTCCAGCGATTAAAGGTTTCTTTTTAGGTAAAATAATACCTAAATCTTTTTCAGCTTTTAATTTAATTTCCTTTTCAGGTTTTTTTTCAATTTCCTCTACTATTTTTTTAAGAATTGGTTTTGGCAGAGGTTTCATTACATCAATCAATAATTTTTGATCTTTTTGCTCTTTAGTCTGGATTGGTTTTTTTAGGGGTATTATTTCCGCAAATGATAAAATGGTAATACTAGAGAAGAAAAATAAATTGATAAAAAATATTAATTTTTTTAGCATAATCTTTTAGTATATGAATCTACAAACTATGTTATAAGTATTTATGTTCAAAGGATCAAATGTTGCTTTAGTCACTCCATTTAAAAATGATAAACTTGATGATGAAACTTACATTAAGTTAATCCATTTTCATATTGAAAATGGGACAAATGGTTTGGTACCCGCTGGAACAACCGGTGAGTCCCCAACTTTAAGCCATGATGAGCATGAAAGAGTAATTGATTTATGTGTCAAGGAAAGTAACGGAAAATTGCCTGTATTTGCTGGCACTGGTTCAAACTCTACTGAGGAAGCAATTTCATTAACAACTCATGCTGAAAAAATGGGAGCAGATGGAGCTTTAATCGTCACACCATATTATAACAAACCTACCCAAGAGGGACTTTATCAACATTATAAAGCTATAAATGATAAATGTGGAATTCCAATTATCATTTACAACATTCCTGGAAGATCAGTAATCGACATGTCAGTTGAAACAATGGCAAGATTATTTGAATTAAAAAATATTATTGGTGTCAAGGATGCAACAGGGGATTTAACTAGAGTAGATAAAACATTAAAAAAATTAGGCAAAGACTTTATTCAATTAACAGGCAATGATGATAATGCGCTAGAGTTTAATAAAAAAGGTGGAGTAGGTGCTATAAGTGTAACAGCTAACATTGCTCCAAAACTTTGTTCAGACTTTCAAAGATTTTCAAAGTCAAGTAATGATAATGAAATTAAAGAGGCTGAGAGATTAAATGAAATATTACAGCCTGTTCATCATGCGATGTTTGTTGAAAGTAATCCAAGTCCAGTTAAGTATGCTGCAAAATTATTAAATTTATGTGATGACAATGTTAGATTACCACTGGTAAAAGTAACAGATCCTACTAAAGAAATTGTTAAAAAAGCTCTTCATACAGCTAAATTAATTTAATGAACAAAAAAACCAATTCTGGTTTAAAAATAATATGTTTGAATAGAAAGGCTAGTTTTAATTATTTTTTTGAAGATTTATTAGAAGCTGGGATTGTCCTTAAAGGTTCTGAGATTAAATCAATAAGAGAAGGAAAAGTAAATATTGCAGATTCATATGCTGTTGAAAAAGATGGTGAGTTGATTTTAATTAATTCTCATATAGCATCTTATAAACAAGCCAGTTATTCTAACCATAATCCTACAGATGAAAGAAAATTACTTTTAAATAAACGTGAAATTAATAAGTTAATAGGAAAAATAGAAAAAGATGGTCTTACTATTGTTCCTACTAAGATGTATTTTAAAAAAGGAAAAGCAAAAATTGAACTTGCTGTAGCGAAAGGAAAAAAACTACATGATAAAAGAGCAAGTAAAAAAGATAGGGATTGGAACCGTGATAAATCAAGATATTTTAGAAAATCAAGCTAATCGTATTTATCTAGGTATAGGTTCAAATTTAGGAAACAGAAGAAATAAAATTGAACAAGCTAAATATGAATTATCATTAAGAAATATTAGACTTATAAAATCATCTAATTTTTACGAGAGTTTATCATGGCCAGATGAAAGTAAACCTAAATATTTAAATATAGTCTTGGAAGTTATTTCTGATCTAAAACCTCTAGAATTGCTTAAAGTATCCAAGGATATTGAAATAAGTCTTGGTCGCAAAAAAAGGTATAAAAATGCCCCTCGTGAATGTGATATAGACATAATTGATTATAAAAGAAAAAAAATCACTCAAAAAATCAATTTACCTCATCCAAGAATGCATAGTAGAAATTTTGTCCTTTTTCCATTATTTGAATTAAATAAAAATTGGAAACACCCGATTTCTAAAGATCATATTAAAAAGCTTATAATATCATTACCAAATAGAGACATAAGATCTATTAAACAAATCTGAATTAATGATATAATAAAGAGTATGCTTAATTCAGATGATTTAATAAATAAAGTAAAAGGATATAATAAGTTTTTAAATCCAGATAGATTAAATAAGGCTTATGATTTTGCCGTAAAGGCACATAGCAATCAAAAAAGAGCCTCAGGTGATCCATATTCTGTTCATCCAATTGAGGTGGCCAACATATTAACAGATTTAAAATTAGATAGTGCAACAATTACTACTGGTTTATTACATGACACTATTGAGGACACATATGCAACTTACGAGACTATTAAAGGTGAGTTTGGAGATGAAGTTGCAGATTTAGTTGATGGAGTCACAAAAATATCTGCTCTTGAAAATAATGCATCATCTAATTCTAAAGCAGAAAATTTTAGAAAATTAATTTTAGCAACCTCAAAAGACATAAGAGTTTTATTAGTTAAAATAGCTGATCGTTTACATAACATGAGAACTATAAAAGCGATTTCAAAAGAAGAAAAAAGAAAAAGAATTTCTCAAGAAACTATGGAAATTTATGCCCCATTAGCAGACAGGATGGGTATGCATAGAATTAGGGATGAACTAGAAGATCTTTCTTTTGAAATTTTAAATAACGATGCAAGATTATTAATTCAAAAAAGACTTGATGAAATTAAATTAGATAAAAAAGATATTTTTGAGTCTTTATCATCTGAAATAAGTAAATTACTAAAGCTAAATAAAATTTCTTCTAAGATATATGGAAGAGAAAAAACACCTTTTTCAATTTGGCGGAAAGTTCAAAAAAAAAGAGTTTCTTTGGAACAAATCACAGATATCATTGGGTTTAGAATTATTTTAAATAACGTTGATGATTGTTATAAAACATTAGGTATAATTCACAAAGAGTACAATTGTATACCTGGGAAATTTAAAGATTATATATCTTCAGCAAAAATAAATGGTTATAAATCAATTCATACAGCTGTTATTGGATCTAATAGAAAACCAATAGAAATTCAAATAAGAACTAAGGAAATGCACGATTTCGCTGAAAGAGGCATAGCATCTCATTGGCAATACAAGTCATCAGAGAAATTTAATTCACTTACTTGGAAAGAGTATGATTGGTTAAAAGATTTAGTTGAAATTATAGAAAAGAACGAGAATCCTGAACATTCTTATGAATATACAAAACTTCAAATGTTTCAGGAAAATGTATTTTGTTTTACTCCCAAAGGTTCTGTAATTAAATTACCTAAAGATGCCACTGCAATTGATTTTGCTTATGCCGTTCATACGAAAATTGGTGATACAGCCATTGGATGTGAAATTAATGGAAATAAAAGCGAACTTCAGTCAATTTTAAGAAATGGTGATAGAATAAAAATAATTACGTCAAAAAAACAGTCACCATCTTTACACTGGATTCCAACAACTAAAACTGGAAAAGCAAGAGCTGCTATCAGAAGATACTGGCACGACAGAGGTGAACAGAAGCAGGAGAAAATAAAAAAATATAATACTACTTTATGGATTTCATTACCTGATAAACCTGGCCAATTAGGAAATGTGAGTTCATTAATCGGTGAACACAAATTAAATATCTCTAATTTAGTAATGGCTGGAAAAAAACCTGATTATATTAATTTCAAATTTCAACTGATAATAAGAGATTTGAAAAATTTTACTAATTTTATTGCAGAGCTTAAACAAAAAGGTATAAAATTTAAGATAATTAGACACGAAGATAAAAGAAATGCTTTCACACAAAAAATCCTTAGATATTTTAAGAAAGACTAATGCTCTATTAGAAGGACACTTCATTTTATCCTCTGGATTACATTCTTCGAAATATATTCAATGTGCCAAACTTTTAAGCTATCCTTCAAAAGCAGAAAAGATATGTAAATCATTAGCTTTTAAAATTAGAAAAAATTTTAAAAAATTTGATCTTATTTTAGCTCCAGCCATTGGTGGTATTGTGATTGGTTATGAAATTGGTCGAATTTTAAAAAAAGAAACGATTTTTTGTGAGAGAGTTAAGGGAAAATTTACATTAAGAAGAGGTTTTAAAATTAAAAAAGGGTCTAAAGTTATTATTATTGAAGATGTAATAACAACAGGAAAATCTAGTATGGAATGCGTAAAACTAATAAAAAAATCTAATGCAATATTAGTGGGTTTTGCCACAATCATAGACAGGTCATCAAAGAAAACATTGAAAATAAAAAAAAAAATAATTTCACATCTTAAAATTGAAGTACCAACTTATAAATCAAACAAAATACCAAAAGAATTAGACTCAATTCCCATTTCAAGGCCAGGAAGTAGATTTATTAAGTGAAACGATTAGGTGTAAATATTGATCATGTTGCGACAGTTCGAAATGCTAGAGGTGAAATTCATCCTGACCCATATAAAGCTGCTTTATTTGTTAAAAAAAAAGGTGCCGACTCAATCACTATACACCTTCGAGAAGACAGGAGACACATAAGAGATTTGGATGCAAAAAAAATTTGTTCAATAAAAAAATTATTAGTAAATTTAGAAATTTCAACAAATAGGAATATTGTTAAGAATGCTTTGAGAATAAAACCAAAATTTATTTGTATTGTACCTGAAAATAGAAATGAAATAACTACTGAAGGTGGTTTAGATTTAAAGAAGAATAAAAATAAAATTAAAAAGATAATATCACAATTTAAGAAAAAAAAGATTAGAACAAGTTTATTTGTAAACCCAAATATAAAAGATATTTATTTATCTAAAGAAATAGGTGCAGATTGTATTGAAATACATACAGGACATTTCTCTAATCTGATAAAATCAAAGAAATCATTCATTAAGGAATATTTAAAGATTAAGAAATGTGCAATATTAGCATCAAAAATTGGGGTGGAGGTACATGCTGGACACGGCCTGGATTTCAAATCCACCAAAATACTAACCAAGATAAATGAAATAGTAGAATTTAATATTGGGCATTTTATTATTGGTGAGTCTATTTTTTATGGTTTACCATTTGTCATAAAAAAGTTTAAAAGAATTATCAAAAATTAGAATGAAAATTTTAGGTATCGGTGTAGATATTGTTGAAAATAAAAGACTAAAAAAATCTATTAAAAATAAAAGTTTTATCTCAAGATTATTCACTTTGCTTGAAATAAAAAACTCTAAGTCGGTAAAAGATAAATCTATCTATTTTTCAAAAAAATTTGCAGCAAAAGAATCATTCTCTAAAGCGCTTGGCACTGGTTTCAGAAAAGGTTTAAATTTTAAAGATGTTGAAATCTTAAATGACAATTTAGGTAAACCATATTTTAGACTAAATAACAAAACTAAAAAGATTATAGTGAAAACATTAAAAGTGAAAAATTTTGATATATTTCTTTCAATATCTGATGAAAAAGAATATTCAATTGCATTTACCATAATTCAGGCAAAAAATGTTTAATAAAAAATTTTTTATAGAAAACTTTAAGACACTTTTTTATGCTTTGATAATAGCTATAATAATTAGGTCCTTAATTATTCAACCATTTTACATTCCATCTTCATCCATGGAACCTGGTTTGTTAGTTGGAGACCGACTCTTTGTTACAAAATATTCATATGGGTACAGCAAACACTCTTTCCCATTTAGTCCTCCTATTTTTGAGAATAGAATTTTTTCAAGCAAGCCAAGTAGGGGTGACGTAATAGTTTTCAAAACACCAGCAGATAATAGAACTGATTATATTAAAAGGCTTATTGGTTTACCAGGAGATAGAATTCAGTTTATAGACTCAAATTTATTTTTAAATAATAGTGAAATCTTAAAATCTAAAATTTCAGAAAAAGATTCAATTTATTGCGGGGACAAGATTATTAATGTTTTTACATTTGAGGAAAAATTGCCTGATGGAAAAATATATAAAACTGTCTATCTCAAAAATTTTACTTTTAAGAATTCAGATGTTTTTATTGTTCCAGATAATCACTACTTTTTTTTAGGTGATAATAGAGATTGTTCAAAAGATAGCAGGTATTTAACTAGTGTGGGTTATGTTCATGAAGATAATCTAGTTGGTAAAGCAAGATTTATTTTTTTTTCATCTGATAGATCAGTTGGTAGTATTTTTGCTTTTTGGAAATGGAACAAATCTATTCGATTTGACAGATTTTTTAAGAAAATTATTTGATGAAAATTGATTACTCTAAACTTGAAAAAAAAATAGATTACAAATTTAAAAATAAAAATTTACTTATTCAAAGTCTTACTCATAAAAGTTTTAATAAAATGAATAATAATGAAAAAATAGAATTTTTAGGAGACAGGGTTTTGGGTTTAGTTATTGCAAAAAAACTTTTAGAGATCTATCCAGAAGAAAAGGAAGGAATTTTAGATAAAAAATATGCTTCATTGGTAAATAAAAAAACATGTTTGGAAATTGCTAAAAGTATTAATTTACAAAATTATATTTTAATTTTTAATCCAAAAAATAGATCAGTTACAATTGAAGATAAAGTAATATCGGATAGTTGCGAAGCATTGATTGGAGCGATTTATCTTGATAGAGGATTTAATATAACAGAAAAAATTATATTAGACTTATGGAAAGAAAAGATTAAAGAAAGTGTGATTACTCAAATTGATGCAAAAACAAAACTTCAAGAATTTTCTTTAAAAAAATTTAAAAAACTTCCTACTTATAAAATTATTTCTAATACCGGGCCCAGACATAAACCTATATTCAGAGTAGCTGTAAAATTACAAAACACAAAATTTTATAATGGTGAGGGAAAATCTAAAAAAGAGGCAGAACAGAATGCTGCCTTACTATGTTTAAATGATAATTTGATTTAATGAATTGGGACGATACAGGTTTTTTGATTTCTAAAAATAGGTATAATGAAAATTCTCTTATCTCAGAATTTTATACTAAAAACCATGGAAAAATATCAGGAATTGTTTTTGGTGGTACATCAAAAAAAATAAAAAATTATCTTCAAATTGGGAATCAACTTTATTTGAATTATAATTCAAAATCAGAAAATAAATTAGGATATTTTAGATTAGAGATCCAAAAAGTTTATTCTCCTATTTATTTTGAAAATCCTCAAAAACTATCATGCATTAACTCTGTTATGAGTTTAATTCGTTTATTAACAGCGGAATTACAATCTAATATTAAGATATTTGATCTTATTGAAAAATTTTATTTGATACTTTCAAATGATAAGTGGTTAAAGGATTATATTTTTTGGGAATTAGAATTACTTAAAACTATAGGTTTTGATTTAGAATTAAATAATTTGGCAACAAAAGAGTTGTTAGATGATAAGATAGTATATGTAGTTAAATCTAAAACTGAAAAAAAGATAATACCGAATTTTTTAATTGATAAGAAAATTATAGTTGATGATTTGAGTACTCTTTTAAATGGATTAAAATTAGTAAGTGATTTTCTAGAAAAAACTATATTAAAACCAAATAATCTTAACTACCCAATAAGCCGAACTCAATTTATAAATTCATTTAAATAATTAAGGTAAAATTTCGTTTAATCTATCTGCGTAATAGCTTACTATTGCATTGGCACCAGCTCTTTTAAAACTCATTAAATTCTCAAAAATCGCATCCTTATTTATAATTTTTTTTTCTACAGCATTAGATAGCATGCTATATTCACCTGAAACTTGATAGGCAAAAACTGGAATTTTAAATTTATTTTTTATTGATCTTATAATATCAAGATAAGGCAAACCAGGTTTGACCATAATCATATCTGCACCTTCTTTTATATCTAAAGCTACTTCTCTAATTGCTTCATCGTAATTTCTGAAGTCCATTTGATAAGTTTTTTTATCTCCTTTTAAGGCAACTCTTGATCCCACAGCATCTCTAAAGGGTCCATAAAAACTAGAAGCATATTTAACTGCGTATGAGAGAATTTGAGTATTTTTGAGATTTTCTTTTTCTAAAGCTTTTCTAATTCTACCAATTCGACCATCCATCATATCTGAAGGAGCTAAAACATCACACCCAATTTGTGCTTGTAGTAAAGATTGCTGAATTAGGATCTCTATAGTTTCGTCATTCAGTATTTTGTTTGATTTAAGAATTCCGTCGTGACCATGTATTGTGTAAGGATCTAGGGCTACATCACACATTATTCCAATTTTATTCTTATATCTTTTTTTAATATATTTTATAGCTCTACAAACCAAATTATCTTCATTCAAAGCTTCACTCCCTAGGTCGTTTTTTAATTTTGATGATGTATATGGAAATAAAGCAACCATAGGTATATCATTTTTAATTGCTCGATCTAAGATTATACCCAATCTATCAATAGAATATCTATATACACCTGGCATAGATTTAATTGGTTGAGTTTTGTTTTTGCCCTCTATCAAGAATATAGGAAGTATGAAGTCACTAGGTGATAAATTATTTTCTGAAACAAGTCTTCTTGACCAGCTGTTTTTTCGGCTTCTTCTTAGTCTCAAACTAGGATATTTTCCTGTAATCATATCTATTTTTATTTTAAAAATGCGACAAATGTAATATACAAATATATAGTAAAAAGAGTACAAAGCAAACACGATGACAGTTGAAAACACCAAAATAATAAATTTGAATGTAAAAAAAGAAGAACGAGTTTTAGACTTTAGTGATTTTCAAAAACAAGAAGTAAAGTTTGATATTTTAAAACTCCAAGAAGCATATAACCAAATTATTCAGATTAAAAAGTTTGAAGACGCAGGTGTTACACATTTTGGTGCCATCTCATTAACGCAAATTCCTGGTGATCCAGAGTCTATTAAAGGAAATAAAGCAAGAGGTCTTTATTGGACTAAACCTGACAGATCTGGCAAAGAAGTAATGAGAGAGGGAGTGATAAATGAGTCTGCATATAGTGAATTTATAAAAGATTACGATAATACTTACTTTAAACATGTGTATGATGTTTTGTCCTCTAGGTATAAACTAGGAAGAATGAGAATTTTACTGAAAGAACCAAGATCAACTTTAAGTTGGCATAGAGATCCGGAACCTAGATTACATATACCTATAATTACCAATCCTGGATGTATTATGGTTATAGATAATGTAGCCAAACATATGCCAGCAGACGGATCTGTTTGGATCACAAATAATACAAAATATCATAACGCCTTTAATGGTGGCGAAGAAAATAGAATACACCTAGTTGCGTGTGTTTTAGATTATAAGTTTAATTAATTTGAAAAAAATATTTATTTCCTCAGATCATGCCGGATTTAGATTAAAAGAGGACATAAAGAAATATCTTAAAAGCAACAAACTAAATTTTAAAGATCTTGGACCTGTAAATAACGATAGTGTTGACTACCCGGACTTTGCACACAAATTAGCAAAAAAAGTCAAAGTTAGTAAAAATAATGTTGGCATTTTAGTATGTGGCTCAGGAACTGGAATGAATATTGCGGCAAATAAGCATAAAAATATACGCGCAGCACAGTGTTTTAATACAAAATCAACTAAATTATCCAGATTGCATAATGATGCAAACATCATTACATTAGGTTCTAGGTTAATTAGTAAAAAAAATGCTTTCAAATTTGTAGGAATTTTTTTAAATACTAAATTTGACGGAGGTAGACACTTGAGAAGGATTAAAAAGATTTAATTATGTCTAGTGAAAAAAATTATTTGAACGACAGCTATAAAAGTTTCTTTGAAGATAGTTTATCTGTAAAAGATCCTGAACTATATAAAGCTATTAAAGATGAATTAACAAGACAACAACAACATATTGAATTGATTGCTTCTGAAAATATAGTTTCACAAGCTGTCTTAGAGGCTCAGGGTTCGGTTTTAACTAATAAATATGCAGAGGGTTATCCAGGTAAACGTTATTATAATGGATGTGAACATGTTGATGTTGCTGAAAACCTTGCAAATGAAAGATTAAAAAAGTTATTTAACTGTAAATTTGCAAACGCTCAACCACATTCAGGCGCACAAGCTAATGGTGCTGTATTTTTAGCCTTATTAAGTCCAGGTGATACTTTTATGGGTATGAGTTTGAATTCTGGCGGTCACATAACTCATGGTCTTAAAATTTCTATGTCAGGTAAATGGTTCAATGCAATTGGATATGATGTTGATAAAAAATCTGAACTCATAGATTATGATAATGTTGAAAAACTTGCTCTTGAACATAAGCCAAAATTAATTATTGCTGGAGGAAGTGCTTATTCAAGAGTCATAGATTTCAAAAAATTTAGAGAAATTGCTGATAAAGTTGGTGCTTATCTTATGGTTGATATGGCGCATTTTTCTGGTCTAGTAGCTGGTAAAGGATATCCTAACCCTTGTGATTATGCTCATGTTGTTACATCAACAACACATAAAGTTTTTAGAAGTGCAAGAGGTGGAATAATTTTAACTAATCATGAAGATCTTGCCAAAAAATTCAACACAGCAGTCTTTCCAGGTTATCAAGGTGGTCCGTTAATGCACATCATAGCAGCTAAGGCCGCTGGTTTTCTTGAAGCGTTACAACCAGAATTTAAAGATTATATTAAGTCAGTTTTAGCAAATGCTAAAATTTTAGCTGAAACTTTAAAAAATAATGGTTTTAAGATTTACTCTGATGGTACCGATACACATTTAATGTTGGTAGATTTAAGACCTTACAATGTTAAAGGTAATCTTGCAGCAGAAAGTCTTTCAAGAGCTAACATTACTTGCAATAAAAATGGAATTCCTTTTGATACTGAAAAACCAATGGTCACTTCTGGTATAAGATTAGGGACACAAGCAGCTACAACGCGGGGTTTTGGCTTAAATGAATTTAAGACTGTTGGTGAATTAATTACAAAAACTTTAAAAGGGTTATCAGAAAACCCAAATGATAACAGTAAAATAGAAAATGAAGTAAAAAATGAAGTTATCTCTTTAACTTCATCGTTTCCGATATATAAGAACTTATAATTAATGATCTGTTCAATTTGTAAAAAAGGGGAGACCTCAGTTGTCGACTCTCGTCCTACCGAAGATGGTACTGCGATAAGAAGAAGAAGACTTTGCGTTTGCGGTGCTCGTTTTACAACGTTTGAAAGGGTTCAATTTAGAGAAATTATGGTAATTAAAAAGAATGGTAGAAAATCTACGTTTGATAGAGATAAATTATCAAAATCAATTTATATAGCCTTAAAGAAACGTCCAATCGATACAGAAACTGCTGAAAAATTCATAAGTAAAATTTCAAGAACACTTGAAGAACTTGGTCAAAGTGAAATATCAACAAATACTATTGGCACCATGGTTATGGAAGGCTTAAAGGAATTAGATCCTGTTGCATATGTTCGTTTTGCTTCTGTTTATAGAAATTTCCGAGAGGAAAAAGATTTTGTACAATTCGTGGACAAACTTGATGTCTACAAAAAAAGATAAATTTTCATCAAAAGACAAATTATACATGGAGATAGCCTTAAAACTGGCAGTATCTCGATATGGTCATACAGGTTCAAATCCTTCTGTTGGATGTGTGATTGTCAAAAACGATAAGATTATTTCTATTGGTCAAACATCAATAAATGGAAGACCCCATGCAGAATTCAATGCAATCAAGAGTTCTATAGAAAATTTAAGAGGATCAAAAATGTATGTTACCTTGGAACCATGTTGCCATCATGGCGTAACACCGCCATGTACAGATTTAATAATAAAATCTAAAATTTCTGAGGTTATCTATTCAGTTTCAGATATTGATATTAGAGTTAGGAACAAAAGTTTTAAAATTTTAAAATCAAAAAAAATTAAGATAAGAAAAGGGCTTTTAGAAGAAAAAGTTAATAATTTTTATTCGACATATTTTTTTAATAGAAAAAAAAAGTTGCCATATGTCACTGGTAAAATCGCTGTTTCAAAAAATAATCTAATTTATAGTAAATTGGATAGAAAAATTACTAATGCAAGGGCTGATAAATTTACACATCTATTAAGATATAAGAATGATTCATTGATGATTTCATATAAAACTTTAAATAATGATAATCCTAAATTAAATTGCAGATTAAAGGGTTTAAAAAAATATTCTCCAAGAAGAATTATCTTAGATAATAAACTAAATACAAATCTTAATAGTTTTATAATAAATACAGCAAATAAAACTAATACTATTATTTTTTATAATAAAGCTAGTAAATCACAAATTTTAAATTTTAGAAAAAGAGGAATAAATTTAATATTCTCTAAAATTGATAATCAAGGAAGATTTGATATCAAAATTCTATTAAAAAGACTGTATAAAATGAATTGTAGAAATGTATTAATAGAGGGTGGTGATGAATTAACTAACCATCTATTGAAAAATAAAATTTTTAATAAGTTTTATTTATACAAAAGCAATAAAAAACTCTCAAAAAAATCAGAATATCTATATTTTAATAGCTTAGATTTGTTAAAACAGAAATATAAAAAAAAAATTAACTTAAAACTTAATTTAGGAAATAATAAAATAACATTGTATAAAAATTAATATGTTTAATGGTATAATATATAATCAAGGTACAATTGAAAAAATTGCAAAAAGACCTAAAGGAATTAATATATTTGTAAAAAGTAAACTTAAAGTATCAAAAAAAGATATTGGATTATCAGTTGCATGTGATGGCGTATGTTTAACTTTGATTTCTTATAAATCAAAATTAATGGAATTTTATCTTTCAAAAGAGACAATACTCCGTTCTAAATTTAGATATATAAAGAACAAAGACAAAATTAACTTAGAGTTACCGTTGAAATATGGAACAAAAATTTCAGGGCATATTTGCCAAGGTCATGTTGATACAGTTGCAAAAGTATTAAACATTAAAAAAATTGATAAATCATTTATTTTTGATTTTGAGATCCCCAAAAAAGAGAGAAAACATCTTATTGAAAAAGCTTCAATTTGTGTAAATGGAATTTCACTTACAATTTCAAAAGTAACAAAAAAAGGTTTTCAAATATGGATAATTCCACATACCTATAAGGAAACTAATTTATCCAAACTTAATAAACATAGTTTAGTTAACATTGAGATAGATATCTTGTCTAAATACGTTAGAAATTATTTTTATGAAAAAAAATAATTTTGCACCAATTGAAACAATAATAAGTGTTGCTAAAAAGGGAGGCATGTTCATTCTGGTTGATGATGAAAAAAGGGAAAATGAAGGTGATCTAGTGATATCATCATCAGACTCAACAGCAAAAAATATTAATTTCATGGCAAAACATGGTCGTGGTTTGATTTGTTTGGCACTAGATAGTTTGCAGGCGAAGAGATTGAATTTATCTTTAATGTCTCCTGTAAATCAATCAAGAAATAAGACAGCTTTTACAATTTCTATAGAAGCAAAAAAAGGAATTACAACAGGTATATCAGCTAAGGATAGAGCTAAAACAATTAAGATTGCATCTAAAAAAAATGTTAATAAAAAAGAAATAGTATCACCCGGCCATATTTTTCCAATTATTGCTAAAGATGGAGGTGTTCTTGTAAGAGCAGGTCATACAGAGGCCTCTGTTGATATATCAAAATTAGCCAAAAAAAATAATTCAGCGGTCATTTGTGAAATAATGAATGAAAATGGCACAATGGCAAAAGGTCAAGATTTATTTAATTTTGCAGAAAAACATAATCTTAAAATTGGAAAAATAGAAGATTTAATAGCTTATAGATTAAAGAAAGAGAAACTTATAAGGTTAAAAAAGCAGAGCCAAATCAAAGTAAAAAAACAAAAATATAAGATTAGAATTTATGAAAATCTATTAGATGGTGCAGAACATTTTGCTCTTATAAAAGGTAAAATTAAAAGAGGTATCACACCAAGAGTTAGAGTAATTTCATCTAATATTGTCCAAAATTATTTAATAAATCAAAAGTTACCAAATTCATTTAATAAAACTTTAAATTATTTTAAGAAATACCAAAATTGTGTTTTAGTGTTTATTAAAGACTCAAATTTAAGGTCAGTATCACAGACGTTAAAAAAATATAATAATAAAGAATTTGTAAAAAAAGGAAATGATAAATCAATTAAAAATTATGGAATTGGAGCTCAAATAATTAAAGATCTAAAAATCAAAAATATGATATTAATTACTAGATCTTTAAAAAAAGTTATTGGGCTTGATGGTTATGGAATTAAAATTAAGAAACAGGAACTTATATAATGAATAAAAAAATTTTAATTGTTTTAGCTGATTATTATAAAGATATAAGTGATGGACTACTTAAAAGCGCCTTGAAAAATATACCTAGGTCAAATCGAGTGAAAATTATTAGAGTACCTGGTGTTTTTGAAATTCCAGTTACAATATCTAAAAATTTAAAAAAATTTGATGCATTTTTAGCTTTAGGCTGTGTCATCAAGGGTCAAACACCACATTTTGATTTTATTTCACAAGCATCCACTAATGCAATAATGGATTTATCTGTAAGTCAAAAAAAACCTGTGGGTAATGGTATTATTACTTGTTTAAATATGAAACAAGCAAAAGTAAGAAAAAATAAAGGTGCTGAGGCTGCAAATGCAGTAATTTTAATACTATCGCAGAAATGAAGACTCACTTTAAGCCAAAAAATAATCCTAGAGTAATTATAATTCAAAAACTTTATGGCAAGTTTTATAACGAAGATAATGATTTAGATTTCCCCAAACACAGGTTTAAGAAATTTATTAAAGATATAGTTTTGGGGACAATAGAGAGAAATGATCTTATTTTAGAAGAATTAAACAGTAAACTTGGTGATCAGTTTATCTTTAAGAAATTAGATAAAATTTTCCAAACTATTCTTAAAGCTGCAACTTACGAATTTATGTATAAACCTAATTTATCAATTAACATTATTATTAAAGAATATCTGAATTCCTCTAATTTTTTTCTTGAAGACTCTCAAACAAAATATCTAAATGCTTTATTAGATGATTTAGGTAAAAAATTGAGATCTAAAAATGCATGAATTTGAATTAATAAATAATTTTTTTTCTAAATTAACCAAACATAATATATCTGCTCTTAATTTAAATGATGATGTTTTTTTTGATAAAAAGAAAAAATTAGTTATTTCAATTGATACTTATAATATAGGTACACATTTTATAGATTTTAAATCTCCTGATCTTGTAATTAAAAAAATTTTAAGATCATCAATATCAGATTTGATTTGTAAAGGTGTTAAACCACAATTTTATTTTATTTCAGGGTCTGGTAATAAAAGCAACTTTACAAAAAAAAATTTATTAAAAATATCAAAATCTCTTAAAAATGAACAAAAAAAATATAATATAAGTTTATGTGGAGGAGATACAACTTTTTCAAATAAGTTAAGTTTTACTATTACATCATTAGGCTACTCACATGATATAGTTTATAGAAATAAATCTAAATTAAATGATGATATTTATGTAACTGGAAATTTAGGTGATAGTTTTATTGGTCTACAAATACTTAAAGGTAAAATCAAAGTTAATAATAAGATGTCTAAATTTTTTATTAAAAAATATTACGAACCTGACCTTCAAACAAAATTAGTCAATCATCTTTTAAAATTAGCAAACACTTCAATTGATATTTCAGATGGGCTAATCGATGATTTAAAAAAATTGATTAATAGACAAAAATTTTCATTTCATATTTTCGAGGAAAAAATACCGGTATCAAAAACTCTAAGTCAATTAATTAGAATTAAAAAATTTAAAAAAATAAATATTTCAACCAGAGGTGATGATTATCAGATACTTTTTACAGCCAGTCCTTTTAAATCGAGAATCATTAAAAAAATATCAAAAATTACAGGTATTAAAATTACTAAAATTGGTAATATTATATCTGGTAAAAATAGATCTAAGATTATTAATTTAAAAGACAAGCAAATTGAGGCTAAAAATAAAGGTTATATTCATCAATTTTGAAAGTTAATCATTGTCTTTTTCATCTTTTTTTGTATTGTCCGGGCTTAAAAAATTAACAACCAACAACTTAAGGTTTTTATGAACTCAACAGCAGAAACTATTTTATTATATACAATCGTAGCAGGTTTATTATCAATCGTTTATGGATTTTTAACTGGAAAAAATATTCTTAATTCGAGTGCTGGAAATTCAAAAATGCAAGACATTGCTTCAGCTATTCAAATTGGAGCAAAAGCATACCTTGCAAGACAATATAAAACGATAGCTATTGTTGGTGTTGTAGTTTTGGTTATTGTTAGTATTGCTTTTAGTCCACTTGTTGGTCTAGGTTATTTAATTGGTGCTGCCTTATCTGGAATTGCTGGCTATGTTGGTATGCTAGTTTCTGTAGAAGCAAATGTCAGAACTGCAGAGGCATCAAGAAAAGGTTTAGCAGAGGGACTTTCTGTTGCTTTCAAATCTGGTGCTGTTACAGGTATGTTAGTTGCAGGTTTAGCCCTATTAGCAATTGCAGTTTATTATTTTTTATTACTAAAATTTGAAGTTGATGAGAGAGAAATAGTTAATGCGCTTGTTGCATTAGGATTTGGTGCATCATTAATTTCAATTTTTGCAAGATTAGGTGGTGGAATATTTACCAAAGGTGCTGATGTTGGTGCTGATCTAGTTGGTAAAGTAGAAGCTGGAATACCAGAAGATGATCCAAGAAACCCTGCTGTTATTGCAGATAATGTTGGTGATAATGTTGGTGATTGCGCTGGTATGGCTGCGGATTTATTTGAAACTTATGCAGTTACTATTGTTGCAACAATGGTTCTTTCATCTATTTTTTTCATTGGTGATCTAAATATGATGGTTTATCCTTTAACAATTGGTGCCGCATGTTTAATTACATCAATTATTGGAACTTTCTTTGTAAAACTTGGAAAAAATAACAATGTAATGAATGCTTTATATAAAGGTTTTATAGTATCTGCGGTAGCTTCACTATTAATTCTTTGGCCAGTTACTGACCATGTAATAGGTTTTTCTAATGAATATACTGTAAATGACAAAACCTTTAATGGTAAGGATTTATATTATTGTGGAGTGATTGGTCTTGTAATTACAGGTTTATTAATATGGATTACTGAATATTATACTGGAACAAGTTATAGACCGGTTAAATCGGTTGCTTTATCATCCACAACAGGGCATGGAACTAATGTAATTCAAGGATTAGCAGTATCAATGGAAGCAACTGCAATTCCTGCAATAATTATTGTTGCAGGTATTTTAATTACCAATTCTATTGCTGGACTTTTTGGAATTGCTATTGCTGTCACAACAATGTTGGCATTAGCTGGAATGGTTGTTGCACTAGATGCGTATGGACCAGTAACAGATAATGCAGGTGGTATTGCCGAAATGTCTAATCTTGATAAAAAAGTAAGAAAAACTACTGACGCATTAGATGCTGTTGGAAACACTACAAAAGCTGTAACTAAAGGCTATGCAATTGGTTCTGCAGGTTTAGGTGCTTTAGTTTTATTTGCTGCTTATACAGAAGATATAAAACACTTCTCAAAAGAAGCAGGATCTGCATTAGAAGGAATTGTGGTAACTTTTGATTTATCAAATCCCTACGTTGTAGTTGGCTTATTAATTGGTGGTATGTTGCCATATTTATTTGGATCAATGGGAATGCAAGCTGTAGGTAGAGCAGGTGGTGCTGTAGTTGTTGAAGTTAGGAGACAGTTTAAGAAATATCCAGGTATAATGAAAAGAAAACAAAAACCTGATTATGCCAAATTAGTAGATTTATTAACAGTTGCTGCAATAAAAGAGATGATTATACCATCACTATTACCAGTTCTTTCACCGGTGGTACTTTACTTTATAATTCTTTCAATTGGTGGACAAGTTGCTGCTCTAGCGTCAGTTGGTGCAATGTTACTAGGTGTTATTATAACTGGACTTTTTGTTGCAGTTTCAATGACTGCTGGTGGTGGCGCATGGGATAATGCAAAAAAATATATCGAAGATGGTAATCATGGTGGTAAAGGCTCAGAGGCTCATAAAGCTGCTGTAACTGGTGACACGGTTGGAGATCCATATAAAGATACTGCAGGACCAGCTGTTAACCCAATGATTAAGATAACAAATATTGTTGCATTGTTATTGTTAGCTGTAATTGCTGGTTAGGTTAGCGACCTAATGTTCCTCTTTTTTTACCAAGTGGATCATCTATTTTAGTCATTACACCAGACAATGCTCTAGACACAAAAGACTCTTGATCAGCAATTGTTTTCGTTGTTTTGTTAGTAAATTTAAGTTTATTTAGATCATCTTGGTTTAAAAACTCCTTGTTAATTAACATCCCTCTATTGTCCACTTCTAATAACAAAACATTATTTGCAATTAATTTTTTTTTTCCAAGTTTTAATAATTTTGAATTAGATGTTTTTCTTTCTAAATATATCAAAATATCTTCATTAAAATAACTTGTGGATGATGGTGGACCTAATAAACTTTTTATTTGATTTATATTAGTTTCATTAATTAATAATTCTTTACTTTTACCTTCTAAATTATGAATACCATGATGTTTGACAACTTTATTTAATTTACAACTACTTAAGAAAATTGTTAAAATAATTAAAATAATTTTCATGGAATGAATTATATATATTTTTATAACAAATTAATTAAATTAACTACAAATAAAACACTATATAAAAGTCTTGATAAACAAGATAGTTTTAATGATAGGTTATTAGTTTTTTTATTACATTTTGCCTTTTTTTTAAAAGTATTTAAATCTGAAGAAAATGAAAAAAAATTGCAAGAAATCTATGATTTTAATTTTAGACAACTAGAACTAAGTATAAGAGAAATTGGATATGGTGATCAATCTATTAACAAAAAAATGAAAGATTATATCAATGTTTTTCATGCTATTGTTTCTGACATTCATTTCTGGGATACTTTAGAGGATATAAAAAAGAGAGAAATCATATCTAAATTTCTGGAAAATTTTAAGAATATTGAGGAATTAGTTGATTATTTCAACAATTACTATTCAAATTTATCAAAAAATACTTTGAATTCTTATTTAAAAAGTGTAATTAACCCATAATTATGGCAGTTCCAAAACGTAAACAAACTCCTTCAAGGACTGGAATGAGAAGAGCTAAGAATATGAAATTTTTAGCTAAAAATGTAGTTGAAGATAAAAAATCAGGTGAATACAGATTATCTCATCATTTAGATTTAAAAACTGGTATGTATAAAGGCCGTCAAGTTATAGACCCTAAAGATTAAATAATTTAATATTAAGTAATGGCTGATTTGATTAAAATTGCAGTGGATGCAATGGGTGGAGATAATTCACCCAAAAAGGTTATCGATGGTATAATTCATAATCATAAAAAGAATAAAGGAAATTTTTTTAAAATTTTTGGGGATAAAAATAAGATTATTTCATTGCTTAAAGATGAAATTGAAAGTCAACATTATGAGATAATTCATACAGAAAATCTTGTTTTAAGTACAGATAGTCCTTTGGAAGCAGCAAAAAAGGGTAAAGACACAAGTATGTGGCTTGCAATTGAAAGTGTCAAAAATAAAGAGGCAGATATAGTTATTTCTGCAGGCAATACTGGAGCTTTACTAGTAATTGCAAAATTAAATCTCAAGATGATCCAAGATATTGATAAGCCTGCATTATCAGCATTATGGCCCAATAAAAATGGAATGAGTGTCGTACTAGATTTAGGTGCTAATATAGAGTGTAGCTCAAAAAATTTGTTTGATTTTTCAATTATGGGTGCATCTCTTTACACATCTTTATATCCAGACAAAAAGCCAAATATAGGTTTATTAAATATAGGTTCTGAAGAACTTAAAGGAAATGAAACTATTAAAGAAACATTTAAGATATTGAGTAATAAAAAATCAGAAAATTATGATTTTGCAGGATATATTGAAGGTAATCAAATTATGGATGGTGAAATAAACGTAATTATTTCAGATGGATTTACTGGGAACATAGCTTTAAAAACAGCAGAGGGAACTGCAAACTTTATTGTTAAAGAATTAAAAAAAGCAATGACTGGTTCATTTATAGGAAAAATTTCTTCAGTATTAAATTTTTATAATTTGAAAAAATTTAAAAACCGACTAGATCCTAGACTATATAATGGCGCAATTTTTTTAGGTTTAGACTCCCCAGTTGTGAAAAGTCATGGTGGCACTGATTTTATTGGGTTTTCAAATTCTTTAGATGTTTGTAATAAGATTGTTAAAGGTAATTTGATAGAAAAAATAAAGCATAACATTTAAAGAATGAGAATAAATTTAACTAAAAAAGACTTAATAAATCAAATTTATATGCAGCTAGGCTTTTCAAAGCAAGTATCTGAAAACCTTATTAATGATTTTTTTTCAACAATTATTCTTAATTTAAAAGAAGAAAAAATACTTAAACTGTCAGGATTTGGAACTTTTTCAATAAGAAGAAAAAAATCTAGAGTGGGCAGAAATCCCAAAACTAAAGAACCTAAAGTTATTTCGAGTAGAGATGTGGTTTTATTTAAACCTTCAAAACAATTTAAGGAATTCATTAATAGAAATGACTGATAAATCTGAGAATGCTTATAAAACAATAGGTGAAGTAGCTGAAATTTTAAGATTAAATTCAAAAAAAAAAGGAGTTTTCTCAACCCATACTATTCGATTTTGGGAAAAACAATTCAAACAAGTTAAACCAAAATTACTTAATTCTAATAGAAGATATTATGATCAAAAAACTATCGATATTTTAAAAAAAATAAAATTTCTTCTTAAAGACCAAGGTATGACTATTAAAGGAGTAAAAAAAATCTTAGATAATCCAGATATTAACGATACTTTAAACCTTGACGAAATTTCAAATAATTCTATAAGAACGAGTAATTTTAAAAATAAAGTTTTAAAAATTTCTAAAATTGTTAAAAATTTAAAAGATTATAAATAATGGCAAAAAAAACACACGTAAAAGTTAGACTAGTTCCCGAAAGTAAACCAGATAGTCCATTTTTTTATTATGTAAAAAAACCAGCGGGTGGTGAAAAAGCTAAAGTTAAACTCTCAGCGCGTAAATATAACCCAAGTACTAGAAAACATGAAGTTTTTATTGAAAAAAAACTTCCTCCGCATAGTAAGTAATTATTTTCTTTTAAAATTTCTTTTTTCGTAATCAATATAGGACCAAATCATATTTTTCCATATACGATTGGTAATTTTAGGGTCTATCTTATTTGCTAGAGATTTTTTTCTGATATTTTTCAAAATAATTTTAATTCTTTTATTGTCAATAATTTCCTTTTTTTTATCTTTAAGTTTTAAAACTTGATTTACAAGATTAGTTCTTTGTTTAATTAGTTTAATCAATGAATTATCCAATTTATCTAACTTTAATCTTATCTTGTTAAGTTCTTTTCTTTTTAAAGGCGACATTTATATATTTGGATAATATGAAAATTATTATATTTATCCCCACATGTACACAACAAATGCAAAAATAAATAATCAGCTATCAATTTGGTTAATCTTTATGTTTTGGATTATATCTTTTATGATAATAGTTGGTGGCTTAACAAGACTTACCGACTCAGGCCTCTCAATAACTGAATGGGAATTATTTTCTGGTTTTTTTCCACCTCTTAATCAAAATGATTGGACTATTTATTTTAATCTTTATAAACAAATCCCTGAATTTAAGTTACAAAACTACAATATGACTTTAAGCGAGTTTAAAGTTATTTTTTGGTGGGAATGGGCTCACAGATTTCTTGGAAGACTGATCGGTCTTGGATACTTAATACCATTAATTTATTTTTCTTTTAAGATTAAGATTACTAAATTATCAAATCTATATTTCATTTTTTTTCTTATATGTTTTCAAGGTTTCATTGGCTGGTATATGGTTAGTAGTGGATTAGTTAACAGAGTAGATGTAAGTCACTTTAGGTTATCTTTACATTTACTCATTGCTTTTTTTATTTTATCTTTAATATATTGGAATTATCTAAAAATTAACGTATCAAGAAACACAACAAACAAACTAAATATATTTATTCCTTTATTATTCTTAATCCTGATTTTTTTACAAATTTCAATTGGTGCCTTTGTTTCTGGTATGGATGCAGGAAAAATCTATAATTCATGGCCTTTAATGGGCAGTTCATATTTTCCTGATGATAATAATTTTGATGATCTATTTAAAGTTGCGGCTCTAAGTGATCCCTCATTAGCACAATTTATTCATCGTAATTTAGCTTATTTGATAGTAATTTTTTATTTTTCAATTTTCTATAAGATTTATAGAAACAAGATGTATGATTTATATAAATCTATTAATTATTTGGGTATATTTATAATTCTTCAGATTATATTAGGTATTTTCACAGTCTTATATGGTGCACAGATTTATGTTGCATCTCTGCACCAAATAAGTTCAATTTTTTTAGTTAGCTCAAGTATTTATTTTTTTTATTTAAATACAAAATTTAACTAACAGCTTTTAAACTTCCTTTTGATGACTTGTTCAAGGCTTGATCTAAATCATCAATAATATCATCAATGTGCTCAATACCTATACAAAGTCTTACATAACTCTGAGTCACACCTGATGCCGCTAACTCTTTTTCGTTCAACTGACTATGAGTAGTACTAGCAGGATGTATAGCTAAACTTCTTGCATCACCAATGTTTGCTACATGGTAGAACATTTTCAAAGACTCAATAAATTTTTTCCCAGCCTCAATACCACCTTTAAGTTCAATACCAACCATTGGTCCATTTCCACCTTTAAGATATTGTTTAGCTCTATCAGCTATTTTCTTCTCATGTTCAGTGGAATATATAACCTTAGTTACTTCTTTATGTTTTTTTAAAAAATTAACTACTTTTTCAGCATTTTCACAATGTTGCTTCATTCTTAGAGCTACGGTCTCTAGTCCCTGAATTATTGCAAAAGCATTATCTGGTGCTAAAGCTGAACCTAAATCTCTAAGCAAACAAACTCTTGCTCTGACTGCAAAAGGTACATTAGCTCCGGTTAATTCTGGTACAGCTTTTCCCCAAACAACACCTCCATAACTTGCATCAGGCTCATTGAATAAAGGTTGTCTTTTAGGATCTGCGGTCCAGTCAAAGTTACCACTATCAACTATGCTTCCAGCAACAGCAGTTCCATGTCCACCAATATATTTTGTTAATGAGTGTATAACGACGGCCGCTCCATGTTCTATTGGTTTACATATAATTGGCGCAGCAGTATTATCCATTATTAATGGAATATTATATTTTCTTCCAATATCAGAAACTTCTTTGATAGGGAACACTCTCAAATATGGATTAGGTAATGTCTCACCATAAAAAGCTCTGGTCCTATCATCTATTGCCTTCTCAAAGTTTTTAGGATCACTTGGATCAGCATATCTAATTTCAATCCCAAGTTTACTTAAGGTATGTGTAAATAATGAAACTGTTCCGCCGTAAAGATCCGTAGAACTAACAATGTTATCACCTGATTGAGCAACATTTAGAACTGCAAAACTCGAAGCTGTTTGCCCTGATGAAACCGTTACACAAGATAATCCACCTTCCAATGCTGCAATTCTTTTCTCTAAAACATCATTAGTTGGATTCATAATCCTTGTGTAGATATTTCCAAATTCCTTTAATGCAAATAAATTTGCTGCATGTTCAGTACTTTGAAATTGATATGACGTTGTTCTATATATTGGCACAGCAACAGCATTAGTTGCTGGGTCACTTCTGTAATCACCACCATGTATGGCAATGGTTTCAGGATTATTTCTTTTTTTACTCATATTACTCCTTTTTTAGTGCTTTAGCTTTATGCTAGGCGCACAATACAGTTCAAATGCCTACCGAGTTTGTATGATGATTTCCTTTTTAGCTGTAAGCCCGCAATAGGAACAAATCGGCATTATTAATATAACAAAAAAAAGGCTTAAAACAATAAAAATATCAATTTGACTTTGATCTTATTAATAGTATTAATCCACGCACAATGACAAAATTCCTTAAAAAAGATCAATTATCATCTAATTGGTATGAAATAGACGCTAAAAATGCTGTAGTAGGCAGACTAGCAACTGTCATATCAAAAATTATTAGAGGTAAAAACAAAACAACTTTCACACCACATATGGACGATGGAGATTTTGTAGTTGTTAAAAATATCGAACAAATCAAATTCACTGGAAATAAATTTCAAAATAAAAAATACTTCAGACATACAGGTCATCCTGGTGGAATAAAAGAAACTACACCTGAAAATCTTGCTAAAAAAAAACCAGGTGAGGCTCTAAAACTTGCAGTAAAAAGAATGCTTCCAGGGGGAGTGTTGGGAAAAAAACAACTTACTAAATTGAAAATATATGTTGGAAATGATCATCCTCATACAGCTCAAAATCCTCAAGTAATACACTTGGATAAATTAAACTCTAAAAACATAGCACGAAATTAAAATGGAAAATACTCAAACATCAGCTAAAGCTCCTAAAATAAAGCTGGACTTCAAAGATAGCAAGTACGCTACTGGAAGAAGAAAAACTTCAATAGCTAAAGTTTGGTTAAAAAAAGGCTCAGGTAAAATTTATGTAAATGGTAAACTTTTTAGTGATTATTTTTCAAGTGATAATCATAAAATGCAAATAGTTAGACCTTTTGAACTTATAAATCAAGCAACAGAATATGATGTAAAGTGCAGTGTAAAAGGTGGAGGACCAACAGGACAAGCAGGAGCAATGGTTCACGGGATTTCTAAAGCTTTAGTTTTATTTGATGAAAAACTGAAATCTACACTTAAAACCGAAAAATTGACCACCCGAGACTCCAGATCAGTTGAAAGAAAAAAACCTGGACGTAAAAAAGCTAGAAGAAGCTTTCAATTTTCTAAAAGATAATTCTTTTTTAACTTTTAACTGTTATAATATACAATGCCTAAGCTTAATGTACTAATTGCTGGATCTACTGGTTATATCGGTATTCAATTAATTAAATTATTAATTAAACATAAGAATATTAATATAAAGTATCTATGCGGAAATTCCTCTGTTGGAAAAAATATTTCATCTTATGATAATTCATTTAGGTCAAAAAAGTTACCAAGAATTACAAAATACAATAAAAAATACTTAAGTTATGTTGATATTATATTTACCGCTCTTCCGAATGGAGAAGCTCAGATAATTTCAAAAGATTTATTAAAAAAAAATACTTTAATTGATTTAGCTGCAGATTTTAGATTAAAAAAAGGTTCTGAATATTTAAAATGGTATAAACAAAAACATAAAGCGTTAAGTAACATAAAAAATAGCATTTATGCTTTACCTGAAATAACAGGAAAATTAGTTAAAAAATTTAGCATTATTGGGTGTCCAGGTTGTTATCCTACATCAATACTTTTACCACTTGTTCCATTAGTTAAAAAAAGATCGATCAACTTAAAGAATATCATTATAGACTCTAAATCTGGATATTCTGGAGCGGGAAGAGGTGTACATAAAAAATTTAAAAACAAGAATTTATACGAATCTCTTAGTGCGTATGGTGTAGGGTTTCATAGACATAATTCTGAAATTCAACAAGAATTAAAAAATTATACCTCTTCAAAAATTAATTTTACATTTACACCCCATATTATTCCAATGTTTAGAGGAATTTTGAGTACTATCTATTTGGATTTAAAACCAGGCATTACTCTAAATAAAGTACAAAATATTTTGAAAAAATTTCATAAAAAGAATAAATTTGTAAAAGTAAAGAGTGTTAACTCTTTTTTGAGCACAAATGACGTTATGAATACCAATTATTGCTTTATTTCAGTCTGCAAAACTAAATTTAAAGATAAGATAATAATTTTATCAGCCATTGATAATCTTATTAAAGGAGGAGCAGGTCAAGCTGTTCAAAATATGAATTTGAAATTTGGTTATAAAATTAGTGAGGGATTATTGTGAAAAAATTATTATTATTTATTTTCTTTCTAGTTATTTCTTGTGCTCCTATTCAAACTGAAAAAAAGATAAATTTTTCAAAAGATCTAACTTTTGAAGAATTTAAATCAAATTTAAAAGTTTACGTAGATAACAGTGATTATCCAAATATAGATGAATAAAATAGTTAACATTGCAATTGTTGGTTTGGGTCAAGTAGGCATTTATCTTTACAATGAATTAAGACTAAAAAAAAAAGAAATAGAAATAAAAACAGGAAAAAAGATAAATATCGTAGCAATTTCTGCAAAAAATAAAAATAAAAAAAGAAAGTACAATATTAATAAGAAAATCTTCTATACTAATCCTCTCAAAATTTTTAAAGAAAAAAAAATAGATATTTTATTTGAGTCTATTGGTCAATCTGACGGAATTTCAAAAAAAATTGTTGTGTTGGCGTTAAAGAATAAGATTAATGTTATTACACCAAATAAAGCTTTAATTTCAAAACACGGTAATGAATTAGCTAAATTAGCTGAGAAGAATAATGTTAATTTAGAATTTGAAGCTTCTGTTGCTGGAGGAATTCCAATACTTAGAACGATTAAGGAGGGTTTAGCTACAAATAAAATAAAGAAAGTCTATGGAATTTTAAATGGAACAACTAATTATATTTTAACAGAGATGGAAAATTCAAATGAGACTTTTGATAAAGTTTTAAAAAAAGCTCAAGAACTTGGTTATGCTGAACCAGGTAATCCTAAATTAGATCTGAATGGTTTTGATGCTTTTGCAAAAGTTAGAATTTTATCAGCTCTTGCATTCAATAATAAAATTTCACATTACAAATGTATAATGGAAGGTATAGAAAATATTGATTTAAAAGATATCAAAATTGCAAAACAATTAAATCTTAGAATTAAGTTACTTGGTATATGTGAAATGATAAATAATCGTTTATTTGAAACTGTTCATCCGTGTTTAGTTAGTAAAGACACGTACATAGGTAATGTAAATGGTGTTATGAACGCTGTTATTACGGAGGGAAAGCCCGTTGGTGAGAGCATACTTCAAGGGGAGGGCGCAGGACCAGGGCCTACTTCATCCTCTTTATTATCTGATTTATTGTCTATTCTTAGAGGAAATATAAAATATCCCTTTGGAATTTCCTCAAATAAAAGAAAAGTTGTAAAGGCTTTTAATAATGATGACTACTCAAATTCTCTATATTTAAGATTTGAAGTTAAAGATAAACAAGGTGTTTTATCTTCTATAACTAATCGACTGGCTAAATATAAAATGTCTGTAAAAAGAATTATACAAACACCTGATAAAAAAAGAAATTCAGCTACTATTGTCATAATTACACATAAAACATCAGAAAAAAATGCAAGAAATTGTTTATCGATATTTAGAAAGAATAGAAATATTTTAAAATTTCCAACATTAATCAGACTGTATAGTTAATGGAAATTTATATAAAACTTTTTGAAGTTTTGTTTCCTGTTTTTTTCGTTGTTGGCATTGGTTACTACTTAGGTAAAAAAAATCCTAAAATAGATACTACGTTTATCACTAATTTTGCAGCAAATGTAGGTACACCTGCAATGATTATTTACGCTTTAAACCCGGTAAATATCTCATTTAATATTTTCATCAATTATTTTTGGTATTACGCAATAGCTATTTTAGGATTTATGATTATTGGAACAATCATACTATATCTTTTAAATACTAAAGATATTATAAGAGAACTTCCACCACTAACAATGCCTAATACTGGTAATATGGGATTGCCAATATGTTTATTTGCTTATGGTTCACAAGGTCTTGGAGTTTCTGCAGCCATTTCTGCTTTAATAATCTTATGTCACTTCACATTAGGTGTATTTCTGGCCGATAGAAAATTTAGTCTACAAGTTATAATTAAAAGTCCACCATTTTATGCAATCATTGTTGCAGTCTTTTTACTTTATTATGATTTAGAACTACCTGGCTTTGTTGAAAATACGACCTTTCTTTTGATGTATGCAACTATTTTTTTAATCTTAATGTCGTTAGGAATTGCATTAACAAGACTAAAGGTTTTTTCGTTAAATAAAGCTATATTTTCTTCAATAGGACGTGTAATTGCAGGACCTATTATAGGATATCTATTAATCTTATATTTTGATTTAAAGGGATTTGCTGCTGGAGTTTTATTAATACAATGTTCAATGCCTAGCGCCGTTCTTAATTATCTTGTTGCATCAATATATTCACCAAAAAAGATAGTTGATAGTGTTGCAAGTACTATAGTTGTTTCAACTTTAATGTCTTTTATAACTATCCCAATTGTTGTATTCTTTGCTTTAAAATACTTCAATTAATCTATAACTTTTAAGTTCATGAAAGCTATAACTTTCAATCTTTTAGCGTGGGTAATGCTTCCAATTATGGATGGATTTGCAAAATATTTGAGTGCAGATCTTCCTGTTTTACAAATTACATGGGCAAGGTATTTTTTTACAGTTGCATTTACTCTTCCAATTATGTTTTTCTTTTTTAGAAAAAATCTTGTTTGGACGGATAAACCAAAATTACAATTTATAAGAGGTCTAATTCTTTTAACAGCTAATATCTGTTTTTTTTATGCAATCTCAGTAATTTCTTTAGCAAAAGCATTAACTTTAGCTTTTGTTGCACCTTTAATTGTTACTGCTTTCTCTCCAGTTTTTTTAGGAGAAAAGGTTGGTTTTAGAAGATGGTCTGCTGTAATTATTGGATTTATAGGCTCATTAGTGGTTATAAGACCTGGGTTTGTAGAAATTAACTTAGCGAGTATAGCTGCTCTTGGTACTGGTATAATGTATGGATTTTATTTGATTATTACCCGTAAATTAAGTACTTCAGACAACCCTTTATTAACTTTGTTATTAACTGGTGTAGTAGGGGCCATAATAGTTTCCACAATAATGCCATTTGTTTGGGTTGTGCCTACTTTAAATCAGTGGTCTATGATGGCTGCAATTGGTATATTTGCCTGTATAGGCCATTTATTTTTAATATTATCTCTTAAATATGCTGATGCCTCTAAGTTAGCTCCATTTAGCTATTTCGAGATCATTACAAACATCATTATAGGTTATTACTTCTTTAGTGATTTTCCAGATTATTGGACTTTTCTAGGTTTGTTCATTATTGTATTAAGTGGAATCTATATTTCTAGAAGAGAAAATTTAGTTAAAAAGATTAAATAATAGGTATTATTTATTTACTAATACTTAAAGTATTACATTAAGTATAATGCGTAAACTGCTGTAATCATTATATATTTAATTGATATTAATTTCAGTAAAAACTGAATTAAAACTGATTTTATTTGATTAAAAGAAAATCTTTTTTAGCTTAATTAAGTAAAATCTGTAACAGAATTTAGAAATATTAAATTATCATTTAAAATCAAGGCTTTTTAGACATCAGAAAATATAAAATCATGAATAAATAGGGTGGTTTAAAAGCGTTGATATAGTTGAATTGTAGAGCGATGCACTAACTGAATATACCTTTTAAACGGTCATATATGGGTCTATTTTAAGCGTAGGTTAATATATAGTACAACTGAAGGGTGAATTATACTATTTTATGGAAAATCAAGTAAAAACATCAAAAAACATTGATTTTACTAGTTTTTTTACATAAAAAAAGCTTTAAAATAGAGCTAAATCACTACTTTTTCAGATCTAAGAAGTCTAAGCTTTTGCTTAATTCCACCCCTTCCTGAGTAGCCTCCAAGAGCTCCATCCGACCTTATCACTCTATGACAGGGTATTTTGGGGGCATATGGGTTTTTAGCACAAGCATTAGCCACAGCACGAGCTGATTTAGGACTTTTTATACCAATAGCCACCTCTTTATAGGTTTTTACCTTTCCTTTTGGTATTTTTTTGAGATACTTCCAGACTTTTAATTGAAACTTTGTTCCTTTCATTGATTTTTATCTTGGTATCATTAAAATTATGTAACTTACAAAGAATATTATAGTCATTATAGATAAAAATATTGTATTTAAACTCTTACCAGTGTTTCGATATTGGATAAAAGTTAATATACCGAAACCAATTGAGCTTATTAAAAACCACACAGCAGGAATTTCACCATCAATTGAACCCATAAATTATTAATTTAAGCTATTGACATTAAAAATCACTTGATATATTACTAATGATAATTAATTGTTATCAATAGTAATAATATGAATGAACTAACAACTGACCTAAAATTGCTTCATGAGGCAACTTTAAATAACCTCAAAAGTTCTAAAGCAAATAACACTTTAAGAGCATATAAATCAGACTTTAAGGACTTTGGAGCTTTTTGTGCTAAACATGGTTTAAATTCTTTACCATCTGAGCCTAAAATCGTTTCTTTATACCTTACCCACCTTTCTAAAAATTCAAAAATCAGCACTTTAAGAAGAAGATTAGTTTCAATTAGCACGGTTCATAAACTAAAAGGGCATTATTTAGATACAAAACATCCAATCATTGTTGAAAACTTAATGGGAATAAGAAGAGTAAAAGGAAGTATTCAGAAAGGTAAAAAACCTTTATTAATCAATCATTTAAAATTAATAATTGATGTAATAAATAAACAAAAAATTGAAGAAATTAAAAAATTAAGAGATAAGACAATAATCCTAGTAGGCTTTGGAGGTGGTTTTAGACGAACTGAGCTCATTTCAATTGACTATGAGGACTTGGAGTTTGTAACTGAGGGTCTCAAAATTTCCATCAGAAGATCAAAAACTGACCAATTCGGTGAAGGAATGTTGAAAGGTCTACCCTACTTCACTAATGAAAATTATTGTCCAGTGGCAAATCTTAAAAATTGGTTACAAATTTCTAAAATAAAATCTGGACCTATTTTTAGAAGATTTTCTAAAGGATCAATTTTAACTGAAAATAGATTAACAGATCAATCCGTAGTTCTATTAATAAAAGAATACTTGAAATTAGCAGGCATTGAAAATAAAAATTTTGCAGGTCATAGTTTAAGATCTGGTTTTGCAACCGTTGCTGCAGAGTCTGGTGCTGATGAACGTAGTATTATGGCAATGACTGGTCACAAAACAACACAAATGGTTAGAAGATACATTAAAGAGGCAAATATTTTTAAGAACAATGCATTAAATAAAATCAAAATGTAAGAATAGCTTGAATTTTACAAAATATAAGACCAACGATATATCCAATGGTTACATTAGGTTCCTGTAAAGGTCCATTATATTTAGTTTTTGATTTGAGATAATGTTTTTTAAAAAACTTCGTTGTGATACCCCATTTTTTTAAAAACGTCTTGTCCCCTCTATTTTGAACAAAATTCTTTTTCTTTCTAGTTGTTAAAGAACCAAAATGATAAACTTTAAAATCATTTAGACCCTTGAATATTCTCACACCTTCTTTCCATAATTTCATATTAAAATCTGGATCAGAACCTATACCAGGGTTAAATTCTTCACTAAAACCACCCACCTTATCCCATATTTTTTTTGAAACTAAATGTGGAGCAAAATGAGTGCCTTGATGATCGTAAAAATTAATATTTTTATATTTTGACAATAATTCATCTTCTTTAAAAGTATCCAGATCAGTGCCAAAATCACTCATTATGTGACCAGAATTCGGCTCAATCATTGTGCCAGATAGATAGAAATCATCCTGATTTAAACTTTTAACTTCATCTAATAAAACTTTATCCCAATTAGGACAAAAATACATATCATCATGACTATAAAGAATATACTGATTTGAGACTAATTTGGCAGCCTTATTAATTGATGAACAAAGTCCAATATTATTATCTGAGAATGTATGTTTATAATTGTTTGCTTTAACAAAATCTAAAGTGCCATCTGAACCATCATTAATATGTATTATTATTTCATGTTTAAATGAGGAATTCTTTTTTAAACTTTTTAAACAAAGTTTTAAATAATCTAAATTGTTAAAGGTTGGAATTACGATAGAAATCATTTTATGGTTTATGCCATAAATACTTTTTTGCGCCATTTATCTCAAAGGTCTTATTAATAATAAAATCTGCTACAAGTGTTGAATTAAAGTATTTCATGTATTTACTTTTGCCTTTTTGTCCAATTTTCTTACGTAGCTTTTCATCCTCTGAAATTTTTTCAATTTTTTCAGATAAATCCGTGATATTTTTATAAAAAACCATCTCTGTATTGTCAAAAAAATCACCATAACAAGTTTTTTCATCAATTAATGTGACTAAACCATTACCTATAATTTGAGTAATTCTATCACTACTATAATATTTTATTGGTGTTCCCCTACTTAGGTTGAGACCCATTTTTGAATTAGATATATTCTTGAAATATTGATCAGCCCAAATCGGTTGAATATTATCCATACCAAAAATATCAAATCTGATATTTTTACATTTATTAATTAGAGATTTTATGAACTTTTCTCTATCATCAGTAGATCGACTTTTTAATTGACCCCTGTGTACTCCATGACTTAAAGCAAAAAAAACATCATTTGAGCATTCTTTCTTAAAATTATCGAGTGTTTCCATCGAATGATCTGATGGATTTGGTATAAAATAATTCAACTTTTTTTTTGATAAAAAGCCCAATGCATCAGGAGAAGTAGTTAAAAAATTTGAATCTATTACATCTGACTTGTCTAAAATTCTTTTTTTGTTTTTCTGAAAATCGGGACCATTTTTGTTTAACGGATCAAGAAACCATTGAGCTATTTTTAGGTTAGAATAATCTTTTTTAAGATTGTACAGAATATCTTTTGATATCATATCTGCATGTCCTAAAACAATTAAATCTGGTTTAAAATGATAACAAGTTTTAATTAATTTATCGTTAAGAGTTTCAGAACCATAAAAATCTTTTAAAGATTTACCTCTACTTACAATATCTCTATCACTAAACTCTAAAACACTGTGTCCAAGTCTAATAAATCCATTATTTATTCTTCTACCAGTATTAAAGAAAAGTCTACCATTATGTCTCTCATTAAAATTCGTAATATGTAATATTCTTAAATTTGATTGTAAATTAGACAAGAAAGGTTTGTTAATTTTGCTTAAATTATTTCTAACTTTATCAATTTGTTCAGAAACATATTCATGAGATAAATAAAAGTTTTTGTAGGATAGTTTCTGATATTTTTTTCTGATATTAGAATTTTTAATTAAGTCTTCAATATTTCTATAAATTTCTTTTATAGAAAGATTTTTAAGTATTCGACCATTGGTAATTGTTTCTGGTAAACCACCTCTATTACTTATTATGACAGCACAACCATTAGCTGCAGCTTCTAAACTTGTTCTACCAAAAGGTTCATCCCATCTTGAGCAAACAACTGCAATACTTGTTTTCTTGTAGATTTTTATAACCTCATCATGTTCTTTAAAGCCAAAATTTTTTAATCTTTTATGTTTAAAATTTAGTTTATCTCTTGGTTCGTCTCCAACAACATAAGCAGACCAATCTTTATATTTTTTTAATATTCTTAAAACTGCTTTACCAAAAAGATCATATCCTTTGGATCTATTTAGCTTACCAACAAATGTTATTAACTTTTTTTTATTATTAAAATTTATTTTATTTTTTGAAGCTGACTGATTAATTACAATTAATTTTTCACTATTAATTGCATCAGACTTCATTTTTTGTAAAAATCTCTTTTTAGACCAATTGCTATTAAAAACTATCCTATAACAATTATTCAATAAAAATGATCTTTCTTTGATACTTTTTGATCCAGACATTGTAAGTGGATCGTTGTGAAAATATAAAATATAATCTCTTTTTTTTAAATCACTTACCAAATATTTTAAATAAATTGGTCTATTATGTAATTCTATGATCTGTGAATTATTTTTTTTTTCTAATTCAATAAATTTTTTTACATAATCTTTATTTTGGCTTGAAAAAAAATTTTTTTTAATATCAATATTAAAATATTTCTGATCAAATTTCTTTTTATAATTTGTATGACCAAATACAGTAATATCTCTCCTAAATTTGCTTGACTTTAAGGTATCATTTATAAACAGCGAAACAGCACCTGCATATGATGGTGAAAAATTTTCTTTTAAAGGAAGCAAAATGGAAATTCTCATTTATCTTTTATTAATTTTTTTCTCAATTTATAATTTTTTTTTAATCTATACTCGTTTTTCATTGCATCAGATTTTGAGTCGTATTTTTCATAATAAACTAACTTCCATTTTTTTCCTCTTGTAAACTTGGCCCCTTTACCAGAGTTGTGTAAATTTAGTCTTTTTTTTATATTTCCCGTATAACCAACGTATGAAATCCTTTTTTTATCTTTATCTTTAGTGATAATTAAATAAACAAAATATGGCATTTTGGCGGTCCCTAGGGGAATCGAACCCCTCTTTCGAGGATGAAAACCACGTGTCCTAACCGATAGACGAAGGGACCAAATTTGGATCTTTTATTGTAAAATATTATATTTATCAAGTTTTTATAGTGTCTTCTCTTGTAACAATTTTACAGGTATTTGAGCTTTTGTGTGTAACTAGAGTTTGAGTGATATATTTATTATCTTTGAGATTTATACCCTTCACCAAATCACCTGATGTGATGCCTGTCGCACAGAATATTGAGTCGCCTTTAATAATTTCATTTAAATCATATTTTTTATTTAAATCTTTAATACCCATTTTTTTAGCTCTTTCAATCTCCTTGTCATTATCAAAAATAAATCTACCCTGAAATTTACATTGATAGGCATCAATAGCTGAAGCGGCCAAAACTCCTTCAGGTCCTCCTCCTATTCCCAAAAAAATATCTACATCATATTTGTCGTCAGTAACCATTAATGCCCCGGATACATCGCCGTCTGAGATTAATCTCATTTTTACTTTCATTCTTATAAGTTCATCAATGATTTTCTTATGCCTAGGTCGATCTAACAAACAAGCAGTAATATTTGTCAAATCTTTGTTTAAAGAGTCGGCTATATTCTTTATATTTTTTTCAACAGAAAAGTCTAAATCAGTTGCTTCAAAAGGTATTTTGTTTGAGACTGCAATTTTATCCATGTAGGTTTCTGGTGCATTGAAAAGATTTCCTTTTTCCGCAACAGATATCACCGATAAAGCCCCAGGAAGATTTTTTGCAACAAAATTTGTTCCCTCAACTGGATCAACTGCTATATCTAGATTTATATTTCCTCCAGAGCCTAATTTTTCACCTATGTATAACATGGGAGCATTGTCTAATTCGCCTTCACCTATAACAACTTCTCCATTAATGGAAAGTTTATTAATTTCATTTCTCATTGAGTCAGTTGCAGCTTTATCAGCATTTTTTTTTTGATTTTTCCCAATAAAATCGTAACAAGAAATAGCTGCTTTTGAAGTTACTGTTATTATATCGTTAATTAATTCTTTATTTAAAGCCACTAAATTTTTTCTTTAGATATATTTTCTGTATTTAACTTTAATTTATTTTCAAATTCATTCAGTCTTTTCCAAACTGAAATAAGTTCAACTATTATAGGCCAACTTCTTACTAAATATTGGAGTGAAGTCTCTACTCTTCCAAAAGCTCTTATAATTTGCTGAACAAAACCAAGAGTAATAGCACCTGTTACAATTGTTGGTGCTAACGCAAGATAAGGAACAATTACCATTCCTTGTAAGTAACTCCATTTAACAGCATTAAAATAAAGATAATGAAAATACATTTTGTAATGAATTTTTCTTACACCTCCATATAAACTATCAATTTTAATTGGTTGAGCATTTTCTTTAAAGTCTTCACCAAGAACTAACTCTTTTCTATACGCAGCCTCCTCTTTTTGAATATCATATTCAATCCCAGGTAATTTGATCCCTACAGCAGCGAGTATAAAAGTGCCACCTAGGGCAGAGATGATAGCTACCCAAACTAAAGCATGATTAACCTCACCTATCCATGGTAGTACAGTAATACTTTTAGATAATCCCCACAAAATCGGAGTGAATGCGATTAATGTCATTACACTTCTTAAAAGTTCTGCACCCAAACCTTCCATTATTCTAGCAAACTTAAGTGTATCTTCTTGAACTCTTTGAGATGCACCTTCTATTGATGAAGCAAAAATCCATTTATCATGATAGAAATCAGCCATAGCTGTTCGCCACCTAAAGGTCCAATGACTGGTAAAATAATCGCTAAATATAACTACTAAGATATAAACAGCTGCAATTTTCGCAAATGTAAAAAGATAAGCAATAAATTCTTTCTCGGTTACTGCACCTGGTTCTGCTAATGCTTTTTGTAGAGTATCATAAAACTCACCAAACCATTCATTAATTCTGACATCCAATTGTACCTGATACCAAGTGGCAGCAAGAATTAGTATTGTTCCACCAATACTCCATAAATGCCATCTTTTATCTGTAAAAAATTTAAACATAAATTTATTTTAGAAAATTATCTGCATAGGATTTTTTTACTACTTTTCTTTGTTTTGCTTCTATCACTTCAAAATCAATTTTGTTTTTTTTGGCATAAGTAATCGCTAATTCTTTAGTGGTAAATTCTAACTTTAATTCAGTATAAGTATCAGATGAACTTTCCCATCCCATCAATGGATTTTTTGTAGGATCTTTAGTTTTAAATTCTAAAATCCACTTGTCAATTTTGCCTAAACCAGACTGCATAGCTGTTTTATTAGGTTTGTAAATTTTTGCTTTTTTCATAATTGGTGGTCGGAGTGGCAGGATTCGAACCTGCGACCCTCTGGTCCCAAACCAGATGCGCTACCAGGCTGCGCTACACTCCGGATGAAGTACTAATACAGTAGTTATTTATTTTTTCAATGTATAAAGATGTGTAAAACAAGGGATTTTTAATCAGAATCTGTTATATAGAGCTAATGATAATAATTTGTCCATGCGGTGAAAAAAAATTCGAAGTAGATGAAAACTTAATTCCAGATAAAGGCAGATTGTTGAAATGCGGATCATGTAATCAAACATGGTTCTTTAATAAAAATGTTAGCGAACAAACAGAGCCATTAATTGATAAGCCTGCTAAACAAAAAAAGATTTTATATAAAGATGAAAATATTGATAAATCAGTATCCAAAGCACCTATAAAACCAGGATCAGAATTAGTCAAATATAAACCAAAATATAATTTTACCTTTGGAAAATTTTTAAGTTATATAATTGTTTCTATAATAACTTTTGTTGCAATTATAATTGCATTAGATACATTTAAGAGTCCGTTAAGTAGTATTTTCCCAAATTTGGAACTTGTCTTATATAATTTATTTGAAACCTTGAGAGATTTAATACTTTTTGCTAAAGATCTAAATTAAATGATTAATTATTTATCAAAGCCCTTTATTTGGTTTTTTAAACTTGAAGCCGCAAGTGGTTTAGTATTATTATTTGCAGCAATTATAGCATTAATAATAAGTAATTCAGGTTTATCAGAATTATATTTTTCAACTTTAGATCAATATTTATTCATTGGCATAAATGATTTTGGATTAAAATTATCAGTTCTTCATTGGATAAACGATGCTTTAATGGCAATATTCTTTTTTTTTGTCACTCTAGAAATAAAAAGAGAATTTTTACAAGGTGAACTTTCTAATATAAAACAAGCGCTACTTCCAATAATTGCAGCAGTGGGTGGAATGTTAGTTCCTGCATTATTTTATGTATTTATCAACTTTGGAGATAGCGAAACAATGAATGGATGGGCAATACCCTCAGCTACAGATATAGCCTTCTCACTAGGTGTATTATCTTTATTGGGAAAAAGAGTACCTTTATCCTTAAAAGTTTTTCTTACAGCACTGGCTATTATAGATGATTTGGGTGCTATCGTAATTATAGCACTTTTTTATTCAGGAGATCTAAGTATTAAGTATTTAAGTCTAATGTTGTTGGCCTTTTTAATATTATTGGTTATTAATAAATTTAATATTAAAAAATTTTTACCCTATTTAATTGTTGGTATTTTACTTTGGGACTTTACTCATAATTCTGGAATACATGCAACAATTGCAGGTGTACTACTTGCAATGACCATTCCTCATCGTAAAAAAGAAAAAGATTTTTCTTTATTAATCAAAATTGAACATGCAATAAGCCCTTATGTTGCTTTTGGTATCATGCCTATATTTGCTTTTGCAAATGCGGGCGTTTCCTTAGAGGGTTTATCTCTTGGATCCTTACTAGATAAAGTTCCATTAGGAATCGTTTTAGGATTATTTTTAGGTAAGCAATTAGGTGTATTTGTCTTTTCATATGTTGCTATAAAAACAAAAATAGCGCAAATGCCTAGTAACACGAGCTGGTATAATTTTTATGGCGTAGGTGTGTTAACTGGTATTGGTTTCACAATGAGTCTTTTTGTAGGAAATTTAGCTTTTGTTGAAAACATGCAATATATGGATGGCGTCAAAATAGGTGTATTAACCGGGTCATTATTATCCACTTTATTTGGCTACTTTTTGATATTACTTACGCCCAATAAGTAATTTATAAATGAAAAAATTAGTATTTATAGTTTTGATATTTATTATGTTTTTTTTTAAAAATTTAGCATCGGCTAATTACGATAAGGTTTTTTACGATTTACAAATTAATAGTATTTCAGGAGAAATCATAGATTTTAGCAAATACAAGGATAAAGCAGTTTTAGTAGTTAATACAGCTAGTTATTGTGGTTTTACAAAACAGTACGAGGGTTTACAAAAATTATGGGAAAAATATGAGTCAAAAGGATTGATTGTTCTTGGAATTCCTTCAGACTCATTTAATCAAGAAAAAAAGTCAAATAAAGAAGCCAAAGAATTTTGTGAGGTAAACTTCGATATTACTTTCCCACTTACAACTATTACGGATGTAAAAGGTGAAAACGCACATGAAATTTTTAAATGGGCTAAGGATAATTATGGTAAGTCTGCAATACCAAAATGGAATTTTTATAAGATTTTGATTAATAAAGAGGGAAAAATCGAAGATACATTTTCTTCTTTAACTAAACCCACGTCACAAAAGATAATACAAAAAATAGAGAAAACTTTAAAAATTTATTGAGAGACCGTCATAAGCAGGAATCACATTTTTAGGTAATCTTTTTTTGAGAACATTATAGTCTAAATCTGTATGAAGATTTGTTAAAATAGACTTTTTTGGTTTAAATTTCTCTATCAAATCTAATGTTGAGTCTAAGTTAAAATGTGATGGATGGAAATCATATCTTAGGCAATCAATGATGAGGTATCTTAAATTTTTGAAGTATTTATAATCTTTATTATAAATTTTGTTAACATCACTTATGTAGGCTAATTTTTTATTAATTATAAAACAATTTGATTTTACTTTGCCATGTTTAACCTTAATAGATCTGATATTTATCTTATTTTTTTCATTTGAAACAACGTGGGTATTTTTTAACTTATTTAACCTTAAGGTTGCTGGATATTCTTTAGAATAATTATTGAAACAATACGAAAAACTTTTTTTTAAATAATTAGATGTATCTAAATCTGCATAAACATTGATTTGTCTTTTATTTTTGATGTAAAAAATTCTAAGATCATTAATTCCATGTGTTTGATCACTATGAATATGTGAATAAAAGACTTTATCAATTTTTGTAATTTTATGACGTAATAATTGTTGTCTTAGATCTGGTGAAGTATCTATTAAAACATTTACCTCTGGAGTTTTTAATAAAGCTGAACATCTAGTTCTATAATTTTTTTTATTTTTTGGATCGCAATTACCAAAAAAACCATCTGCTCTTGGAACACCCATTGAACTTCCACATCCAAGAATTATAAATTTCATAAATATTATTGAAAAAATAATCTATTAAAGTTATCTGTAGTTTTATTTATGAGATCAAGTTTAGAAATTTCTTTTATTTCTGAGAGTTTTTGAGCTGTAAAATCAATAAAGGAGGGCTCATTTTTTTTTCCTCTATTTGGCACTGGTGCCAAAAAAGGACTATCAGTCTCTATTAAGATTTTATCTATTGGTAACGATTTAAAAGTTTCTTGAAGATCAACTGAGTTTTTAAAAGTAATAATTCCACTGGCAGAAAAATAAGAATTCAATGTAAGAAGTTTTTCTGAAAATTTTTTTGATCCAGTGAAGCAGTGCATCAAAATTCTTAGGTTATGACCTTTGTATTCATTGAGTATATTAAATGTATCATCTTCTGCATCTCTTGAATGTATGATGATAGGAACGTCACACTCTATTGCTGCTTCAATATGTGTTTTAAAACTAATTATTTGTTTCTCTTTATCACTGTTATTATAGTAATAATCTAGCCCTGTTTCCCCTATTCCAATTATTTTAGGATTTTCTTTGAGACTTTTTACTATTTCATCTTTAGTTATTGTATTAGTGTTACTTTCATGTGGATGTATGCCTACAGTTCCAAATATGATATCATCTTTGTTAACTATATCTTTAATTCTAGAAAAACTTTCAAAAGATGTGGATATAGTTAATAGCTTTTTAATACCAACATCCTTAGATCTTTTAAGTACATTTGAAAGATCACTAAGTAACGGTTCATGATCAAGATGGCAATGTGAGTCAATCATCTTTTTTTTCTATTTTTTTAATTAATATATCTATCTTATTTATCATATTACCTTTAATAATAAATTCATTATTAGAAATAGTTTTTAGCTTGATATCTTTTTCTGATAAATTAAAAATTTTTAATGCTTTCAATGATGTTTCGGGAATAATTGGATAAAGTAAAAAGCTAATTTTCCTGACAATTTCTAATGCTGTATAAACTATTGTATTTAACCTGATTAAATTATCCTTCTTTTTCCATGGCTCTTGATCATTAAAGTATTTGTTTGCCTCAAATAATGAATTAACAATAAAATCTATATAAAAATTTATATTTTGTTCATCTATTTTAGACCTTATAGTATCCAAATTTTCTTGAAATTTGTTTAATATCTTTAAATCATCTGACTGAAAATGAATTTTGGCAGGAATTTTTCCATCACAATTCTTAATCGCAAAAGCAATAACTCTTTGACATAAATTACCATAATTATTTGCTAAATCACTATTTATACAATCTTCAAGTCTATCTTGAGAAATGTTACCATCGTTTCCAAATGAAACTTCCTTAACCAAATAATATCTCAAAGGGTCTAAACCATATTCCTTAATTATTTTTAATGGATCTAAAATGTTTCCCTTAGATTTCGACATTTTTTCTTCACCAGATAATATCCAACCATGTCCATAAACTTTTTTTGGTAATTCAATTTTAGCAGCTAAAAGAAAAGCAGGCCAATAAACTGCGTGAAATCTTAAAATATCTTTACCAATTAAATGGATAGTTGCTGGCCAAAATTTTTTAAAAAGTTCATTATTTGTATCTGGATAATTTAATGCACTTAAATAATTTGTTAATGCATCAAGCCACACATAAATAATATGTTTATCGTTATTTGGAACTGGAATTCCCCATGTAAAGGTTTTCCGACTCACAGAAAGATCTTTAAGACCACTTTTTACAAAACTGATTACCTCATTTTTTCTAGATTCAGGCAAAATAAAATCTGGATTATTTTTATAAAATTCTAGTAAAGGTTTTTGCCATTTAGAAAGTCGAAAAAAATATGACTCTTCTTCTATCCATTCAACAGTAGATTTTGATGATTTAGCGATTTTTTTTCCTTCAATTTCTTCTATTTCATCATCATTGTAAAAAGCCTCATCTGAAACCGAATACCATCCAGAATAATTTGATAAATAAATGTCGTCATTTTTTTCAAGAAGTGACCAGAGATGTTGAACTGTTTTTTTATGTCTATCCTCAGTAGTTCTTATAAAATCGGTATTAGACAAATTTAAAGTTTTTGAAAGATCTTTAAATGTTTGACTTATTTGATCACAAAATTCCTTAGGCTTCTGCCCAGCTTTTTCAGCTGATCTTTGTATCTTTAAACCATGTTCATCTGTACCAGTTAAAAAATGAACATTGTAATCATCAATCAGTTTGAATCTTGCAAAAAAGTCAGCAATAATACTGGAATAAGCATGCCCCATATGAGGTTTTCCAGATGGGTAATATATTGGGGTAGTTATATAAAAATTTTTATCCATTTAAAATTTTATATTCAAATTCCATAAATAAAGATTCTTCATCTAAATTAAATTTTTTAGTATCGTTTATTCTTTTTAAAAAATAATCATAATATTCAAATGTATTTGATTTTGCTAATTTTACTTTTTCTCGAAAATAAAACTCAAAATATTCAAATATCATATCTTTAATCAATGAATTTTTTTTATATAAATTGTCCTTGATAACAAGTTTAAGAAAACTTTTTACATCATGATCATTGAGATCGTGTTTTTGTGTTTTAAAGAATTGAATCAAATAATATAATTGTCCTGGTGTTGCATAGTAGTTTATCAAATCTTTATTGATATATTTTAAGATATCATCGTCTAAAATTTTATTAATAACTGAGATGGAAGTTTTATGATCTAAAAATACCTTAAAGTTGATACATCTTGATTTTAAAGTAGGTAAAATAAATCTGTCGTTATTTATCAATATAAAATAAGTATTTGTTGGTGGTTCCTCTAGAATTTTCAAAAGTGCATTAATTGAGGAAATATTTAATGTCTCAATATTATCAATCATTACAAATCTTTCTTTTTCATTAAAGGATGATTTATTCAAATTCATAATTAATTCTCTGATTTGATTAATATCTATATTTTTTTTATCACTTAAGGTTTCAACTAAAGACAAGTTAGGATTTGAACCATTTATTGTAAGTTTATAAAATCTATTTTCAGGGTTAATCCTAGACTCTTCAACAATGTATGGATGTTCCTCATTTATTGACAATATATAGTTTACTAGATGAAATGCTAAAGTTGATTTACCTAAACCTTTGTCGCCACTAAGTAAAATTTTTGTAGGTAATTTTTTTTTCTTATAAAGCTTTATAAAATCTAATAAGTAATTATCAAGTGAAAATAAACTTGTTTGATTTATTGGAGTTAAAATCATCTTATTAATTTTTCAATCTTTTTCAAAACTAATTTTTCATTTAATTTAATATCTAAATTTGAGTTAATTATCTGATATTTTTTTTTGTTTTTATTCGATAGTTTTATAAAACCTTTTTGTACTTTATTGTAAAAATTTTTTTTAAAATTATCATACCTATTTGTAGACTTTCTTAAATTAAGTCTCTTTATCATATTCTTATGATTTACTAGGTTTAAAAAAGTAAAAGACACTTTAAAATTTGACAAAATGTGGTTATTTATATTCTTTATCAAATTTAAATTTACACCCATACCATAATGTTGATATGAAATAGTTGAGTCAATAAACCTATCAATTAATATAATTCTTTTTTTATAATATTTTCTTAGTAGATCAATGTTTTCACTTCTAGAGGCTAAATAAAGCAATAAATCTGTATTTTTATTAAAATTAGATTTTTTATTAAGTATCAATTTTCTTATTTTCTCTGAATTTAAACTCCCCCCCGGTTCTCTTATTTTGATAAAAGAAAGTTTTCTTTTTTTCAAATATTTTGAAATCTTATTTAAATGATGAGTCTTCCCACTTCCTTCGATACCCTCGAAAACAATGACGGGCTTTTTAGACATCACCCCAGATTAAATAATTCAATGATTTAATTAATCTAGTAAAAATATTTACTTTTTGAACATCGTTTGATGCTAACAGATCATATTCACCTATTAACTCTTGGTCATATACTACTCTATAAGTTCCAATTTTTTGATTTTTTTTGATTGGCGCTTCTACAGGACCATCATATTTTAAGGATATCTTTAATAATCTTTTTTTTGCTTTTTTAATTGTTTTATAAATATCTGTATCAACATGAACATCAACCTGATTTTGTTTACCAAGCCAAACATCTATTTTATCAATGGGTTCATTAGCTTTATTTATCTCAACAAGATCAAAATTTGTTAATCCATAAGTTAATAATCTTGAACTTTCTCTTGATCTTGAACCTTTGGTTTCAAACCCACTACCAACAGCTATTAACCTTCTCCCCTTTCTATTGATTGATGATGCTAAAGAATATTTTTCAACAGCTAAATAACCTGTTTTAATACCATCAGCTCCAATATTTTTATAAAGAAGAGGATTTCTGTTACCTTGTGTGATTGGATCACCACCAGTTCTATTCCATGTAAATTCTTTTTCAGCAAACCATTCATAATATTTTGGGTGTTCTTTAATTAAATAAGTAGACATAATCAAAATATCTCTAACTGTTGAATAATTGTCTGGATCATTAATACCAGATGAGTTAGCGAAGTTTGTATTTTCCATACCTAATTCTTTTGCTTTTGCTGTCATTAAGATTGCAAATTCTTCCTCAGTTCCTGCTATACCTTCTGCAAGGGCAATACATGCGTCATTACCAGACGCAATAATTATACCTAATAGTAAATCCTCTACAGAAACTTCATCACCAACCATTATAAACATTGATGAATACCCGGCAGTTGATAATCGCCATGCTTTCTCAGATATTATAAATTTATCATCTAATGATAGGTCACCCGATTTTATTAAATCAAAAGCAATAATTGCTGTCATTATTTTAGTCATTGATGCTGGGTAAATTGATCTATCAGGGTCTTTCTCATATAAAATTTCTCCAGATAAGAAATCTTGTAAAATTGCTGTTCTAGCTTTGATATCAATATTTGCACTTACAGAAAAAATTAACGATAAATATAATGATATAATGGTAAAAATTTTTTTAAACATCTTTTATTATTTCTAGATTTTCAAAATACAAAGAATTCATTTTTTCAAATGAGTCTTTAAGTGATTGTATATCATTAAAAGGTCCCAATAATAACCTATAATTTGTTTTAGTAAGTTCAATGATTTGAATATTTTTCAATTTAACTTCATTTTTAATTCTATTACTCATATTTTTAGCAGATTTTTTATAATAAAAATCAGCTACCTTTATATAATAAGAAAATTTATTATTTTTCTTTAATTTTTTTTTTGTTTTACTGGATGAATTAAGGTCACTTATTTTAATACCATCTATAGGCGCCTTCTCTGCTACATTTTTTTCTTCTTCAAAAGTTTTAGTTTTTTTGGCAATGTAAGTTGAATTTTTTGAAATCAAAATGATATCTATATAAGGCTCATCTAAATCAAGTTCTAATTCCTCGGCAATTCTTTGTGTAATAATTGAGTTGTAAAATGGTGAAAATTTTACCCTATTCGATTTTACTTCTGCAATTAGGGATTTGCCATTTAAAGGATTGGTAATTTTTACAGATGATTTTTTTTTTAAATTCTTATGAAAAATTGTTAAAGATCTTTGATCAATTTTTTTGATTTTTAATTGATCATTATAAATTAAGGAAAAACCACTATTTTTATATTTTTTTTCAAAGGTAGTATCTAACTTTTTACCTTGATTAATCGTAGTCTGATCACAACTTAATAATAAAAAAAAAGTACTTAAAATAATATAAATATTAAATTTCATTTTTAAATTTATCTTTTAAAGTGCAAACAGCAAGTGCAAATCTTAAAGATCTATTCCATTTCAAAATTATCTCGTAATTTTCAAAAACTATATAAGCAGGACTTAAAGTTTGAGCATTAGGTATAATGTCTTTGTCTGGAGTTATTATTGCTATTTTTTGGTTTTCATTATCTATATTTAATTCAGAATAATTCTTAATATATTTTTTAAATGATTTAATTTTCTTTTTACTATGAATCTTTTTGGCTGATACATTTAAAAATTTAATAGGAATATTCTCATCTAATTCAATTTTTTTAAAACAAAAGGAATTTTTTTTCCATCCTATTTTATTTAAATAGTTAGCAGCAGATGCATACGCGTCCTCAGAATTTTTCAAATCGATATAATTATCTTTATTATAGTCGAAAGCATAATTCTTTATTGTTGATGGCATAAACTGAAAAAAACCAAACGCACCAGCCCATGAACCATATAGTGTCTTATAATCTATTTGATCGTCATCAATTAATCTTAATAGGGTTAAAAGCTCATTTGAGAAAAATTCTGATCTTCTTTTATCGTAACTTAATGTCGCTAATGATGATATTATATCCATTTTTCCAACGTAAGTTCCAAAGTTAGTCTCAATACCCATTAAAGATAAAAGTAATTCCTTTTCCACTTCAAATTTTTTTTCTACCAAATTTATAAGATTTGAATTATTTTCATAAAAGTCGATGCCCTTTTTTAATTTTTTTGTTGAAGTACGTTTGCCAATATATGTTTTTGTATCTTCATAAAACTCAGGTTGAAATCGATCGTATTCAATTACCTTAGGAAGAAATTTTGCATTTAGCATTGCTTCATCAAAAGTCTTTTCTGAAATATTATTTGCTAATGCCACTTTTTTAAAATTTTTTTTCCATTCATTAAAATTAATATTTTCACTAGAAAAAGAATTGAATATAAAAATTAAGAATAAAAAAAATATTTGACTAATTAGTTTCATATAGATCTTTTAGATATATAATTACAGCAATCCAGATAATAATAAAACTCACTAATTTAATAAGTGAAAAATCCTCATTGTAATAAAAATAGCCTAAAATAAACTGTAACGTAGGTGTAATATAAAAAATCATTCCAGTAGCCCCAAGCCCAATTAGTTCAACACCTCTAACATATAAGAATAAAGGAATCACAGTCATAGGTCCTGCTAATAATAGAAACATGCTAAGACCAGGGTTAGCTAAACTAAAGTCATTTAATCCTTTGTCAAAGATAAAGTAAAAGGCAATAAGAGCAAAAGGGAAAATATATAAACTCTCTATTAAAAGTCCTATATCAGTCTCAATATTGATTTTTTTTCTCACAAGATTATAAAATGCCCAACTTAAAGCAACGATTATACCAACCCATGGAAGTGTTTTTATATTTAAAAAAATCATAATCAAAATGGATATGATTACTAACAGAATAGAAAAAATTCTTTTTTTATTTAATTTTTCTTTAAAAAATATATATCCCAACAAAACACTTATAATTGGCATAATAAAATATCCAAAACTGGCATCTATAATTCTTTCTGTAGCTACGGCATAAATCCAAATAGCCCAATTAATAAATATCAAAGAACCTGATATAAAAAGATAAAAAAGATTTCTTTTATTTGAAATACTTTTCAAAAAAAGTTTCCATTTTTTCAGAAAAATTGTTGTCAGAATCAACATAACAGCTGTCCATAAACATCTGTGCACAACCAATTCAACATGTCCTATAAAAGCAACATATTCAAAATATATAACTCCAATAAAACCCCACCAAAAGGATCCTAAAGAAGTAAGTATTAATCCTTTATTAAATTGCTGGTTCATAAAATGATGAAATAGATAATAAATGTTTAATAGACTATTTTATGGTTGAATTAAATAATTATAATTATAAAAGATTTCTCACGGAGAGATGGCTGAGCGGTTGAAAGCACCGGTCTTGAAAACCGGCAAAGGGGCAACTCTTTCCTGGGTTCGAATCCCAGTCTCTCCGCCATTAAAGCTTTTAATACTTAAAATTTTTAAATAATTTATTAATCTTATTGTCTTCAAATTGTATATCTGTGTCCAAATCATTATAGAAATTATAAAGATTATTATCATCAATTTCTAAAAGTTTTATCAATTGATTTAGGTCTTCCATATTTAATTGATTTAAATATTTTCTTGTAAATGCACCTAAAAGTTTATCCATTTCTTTTGTGCCACGATAATTCGATCTGTAAATAATCTTTTTTTTAATTTGTTCTATATCATCAGTCATAATAAGAATATAATATCAGTTTGTAGATATGAAAAGAAATTATGAATACTTATTGTCTGATCTCAATTTACTAAAAGGTGTAGGAACTAAAACTTCGAATTTATTAAAGAGAAAAAAGATAAATACTATTTTTGATTTATTATGGAAATTGCCAAAATCCTACACTGATAGAAGTTTATCATCTAAAATAAAAGATTTAAAGATAGATGAAATACAGACCATAACCATAATACCTCTTAAATATTCATTCCCAAGAGTTAGGAACTTACCAAATAGAGTTTTGTGTAAAGATGACACTGGTGAAATAGATTGTGTTTTTTTTAACAGTTACGAAGGCTACATCAAAAAAATATTACCAATTGGCAAAGAAGTAACTATAAGTGGTAAAATCAAATATTTTAGAAATAAGTATCAATTAACAAATCCAAAATATATTTCAGAGGACTCTTCGATAATTAAACAAAAACATAATAGCTATTCATTAACTGAGGGAATTAGTGAAAAAGTTTATAATAAGATAATTTTACAAATAATAAATAATTTACCTCAAATTGAAGAATGGCATTCAAAAGATATATTGAAAAAATTCAACAATATAAGTTGGAATGACTCTATCAAAAAATTACATGAACCAGAAAATATCGGTAAATTTAAAGAAAATTTTTATCAAAGACTTGCTTATGATGAAATTTTCTCCACATTTTTAGTAAACTCTGAAATACGAAAAAAAATTAAAAGAATAAAAAAAACAAAAAAAATTTTTGATATAAAAAAACAAAATGAAATTATATCTAAACTTAATTTTTCATTAACAAATGACCAAAATAAAACATTAAGCGAAATAAATAAAGATTTATGCTCTGAAAATAAGATGTTTAGGCTACTTCAGGGTGATGTAGGCAGTGGAAAAACAATTGTATCTTTGCTATCTGCATTTAATACAGTTAACTCTGGTTTTCAGGTAGCAGTAATGGCACCAACTGAAATATTAGCTAGACAACATTTTCTTTTAGCTAAAAAGCTATTTTCTCAAAATATTAAGATTGATTTACTATCTGGTAAATCTTCTTACAAAGATAAAAAAATAATCCTCAACAAAATATCTAATAAACAAATTGATATAATTTTTGGAACACATGCACTTTTCCAAAAAAAAGTTGAATTTAAAAAACTTGGATTAATAATAATAGATGAACAACATAAATTTGGAGTAAATCAAAGAAAAAAATTATCTGATAAAGCTGGGAAAGATTGTGATGTTCTTTTGATGACTGCTACACCAATCCCACGTACTTTAACAATGACAATTTATGGTGATATGGATCTTTCAATTATTCGTGAAAAACCGAATATTCGTAAACCTGTAAAGACTTATAGCAAACTCGAAGATAAAATTGATGATGTAATAAAATTTGTAAAAAAAGAAATCAAACTAGGAAATCAAATATTTTGGGTTTGTCCTTTAATTGAAGAGTCTAAAAAGATTGATCATTCTTCTGCAATTAAAAAATCTGAATATTTAAATAAATTATTTCCTAAACAAGTTTTTTTACTTCACGGTAAAACTACAACTGATGAAAAGGAAGTGATCTTAAACAAATTCTTAAAAAATGAATTTAAGATTTTGGTTTCGACTACTATAATTGAAGTTGGTATTGATTTCCCTAACGCAAATGTAATAATTATTGAAAATGCAAATAAATTTGGTTTATCTCAACTACATCAACTTAGAGGTAGAGTTGGAAGAGGTAGTAAAGAGTCATCATGTATTTTAATGTTTAAGTCAAATTTAAGTGATAATGCAAAAAAAAGAATTAATATACTTAAAGACTCTAATGATGGCTTCAAAATATCTGAAGAAGATATGAAATTGAGAGGTTTTGGTGACATTTTAGGTTTCAAACAAAGTGGAATAAAGAACTTTAGGTTAGCAGATCCAATTCATAATCATAATCTTTTTATTTTGGCTGAAAAAGAAATGAAAAGGATTGAAAATTACAATGAAGATATTAGTAAATTTAAACCATTAATTAAATTATATGATAGAGCTGATATAATTAATGATATTGCTTAACTCTTTCCCGTAGATGTTCCGGCAGAAACAATAAATTTAGAAGCTTCTTCAAAAGTCATATTAAGATATATAACCTCATCGATCGGGAACATTAATAAGAAACCACTCGTAGGGTTTGGTGTTGTTGGGACAAAAACATTAATCAATTTCTTATTTGTTTTTTCTGCCATTTCACCCTTATTTTCTTTTGTTGCGAAACCAACTGCCCAAACACCTTTTCTCGGATACTCAACTAAAACAACACTCTTTTTATCATTCTGGTCTTTGTTAGAAAATGTTTCTGTCATTTGGACTATTGCAGAATAAATAGTTCTTAGAACTGGAATTCTTTTAAATAAGTCATCGATAAGTTTAAGAATTCGTTTGCCCAAAAATGATAGAGACAAGCCCCCAACAATAGTAATAAAAATCAATGAAATTATAATTTCTAATCCAGGAATTTCAAAAGGTAGATAACTATTTGGATTTATATTTTCTGGAATTATTTTAGATGAAATTCCAATTAATATTTTACTCAAATATAAAGTAAAACCAATGGGTATTAAAACTACTACACCCGTAATAAAATAATTTCTAAGAATTAAACTAATTGATTTTTTTTTTTTCTGTTTTGCCATTATTTAAAACTCGAAAATATCACAAAAGCTATTGCTATTATGAATAATATTAATAATATTTTATTATTTAGATTCATTATAATATATAATACCAATGTCTTACAAAATGAATAGAAGAAAATTTTTAACCTATGTGGGTTGCGGTTGTTGTGGTATTGTAATTAACTCTTGTACTACCGCTCCAATTACAGATAGAAAACAATTAAAGCTGATTCCAGAAGCAAAATTAAATGCTCAGGCTGCCCAAATTTATGAAAAAGTAAAAGAAAAAGAAAAATTAATTAAAGATACAAAATCCATTAATGATATAAAAGAAATTGGAAGAAAAATGGAAGATGCAATATCAATTTATTTTGATAAATCAAATCTACCAGATCCAACGGCAAATTTTAAGTGGGAATATATTTTAATTGATAATGACAAGATCAAAAATGCTTGGTGTATGCCAGGAGGTAAAATTGCTGTTTATAGTGGTATGCTTAAAATTACAAAAAATACTAATGGATTAGCGGCTGTTATGGGTCATGAAATTGCTCATGCTGTTGCAAAACATTCTGTTGAAAGAGCAAGTCGTGGAGTTCTGGTACAAACAGGCACTACACTTATTGATATTTTTAGTGGTGGAGCACTCAGTCAAATTAATAGATCAACTGGTATGGACACTGTTGGTCTTATTTCTTCGATCGGTATAATGAATCCTTTCAATAGAAAACAGGAGAGTGAAGCTGATTATTTAGGTATGATTTTTTCCTCTTTATCTGGTTATGATATTAGAGAAACCGAAAAAATATGGGAGAGGATGAAAGAAGAGAACAAAGGTAAGGAACCTCCTCAATTTATGAGCACTCATCCTTCATCTGATAGTAGAATAAGAAATATACAAACTTGGTTGAATGAAATAATTATTAAATACCCACCAATTGCCTAAAATATGGTGAGCCGTGATGGACTCGAACCATCGACCCATTCCTTAAAAGGGAATTGCTCTACCAACTGAGCTAACGGCCCATATTCACTTCAAGATGAAATGTATATATAGAATAATCTAAATATTTCAAACAGGAATTTAAAAAAAAAACTTCACTATTTACAACTTATCAATGTATTTATCATGAAAAGCATCAAATGTGTCATTTTGGATATTTTCTCTAATGGCTTTCATTAATTCTTGATAGAAATTTATATTGTGTAACGTTAATAACATTGATCCGAGAATCTCATTAGTATTAAATAAATGGTTAAGATAATTTTTTGAATATTTATTCAAATTTAGATTTTTACATTCAGGATCCAGTGGAGTATTATCATTTTGGTATTTATTATTTTTAATATTTACTCTTCCCTGCCAAGTAAAAGCAAGGCCAGTTCTACCTGATCTTGTTGGAAGAACGCAATCGAACATATCAATACCCCTTTTAACAGCACCTAAGATATCATTTGGAGTACCAACGCCCATCAAATAGTGAGGTTTATTATCTGGCAAATGTTCTTTAATATCTTCCAAAACTGTAAACATTTCACCTTGGGTTTCACCAACTGCTAAACCACCTAATGCATAACCATCAAATCCAATTTTTAATAGTCCATTTAAAGATTTTAGTCTCAAATCTTTAAATAACCCACCTTGCACTATACCAAATAAAGCTTTGTGAGGATTGTTTCCAAAAGCCTTTTTGGATCTTTCAGCCCAATACAAAGACAAATTCATAGATTTATCTATAATTTGATAATCATTAGTTTTTTTTGGACATTCATCCATTACCATTACAATATCTGAATTTAATCCTAATTGAATTCTTATACTTTCTTCAGGACTAAGATAAAACTTTTTACCGTCAATGTGTGAGTTAAAAATTGCACCTTTTTCTTTATCTATTTTATTTAATTTTGATAATGACATCACTTGAAAACCACCTGAGTCTGTAAGTATTGGAAGATCACAATTCATAAATTCGTGAAGACCACCAGCATGTTCTATTCTCTCTACACCTGGGCGTATCATTAGATGATAAGTATTAGATAAAATAATTTGTGATCCTGTTTTTTTTATATCATCAATTGTACAAGCTTTTACTGTAGCTTGGGTCCCCACAGGCATAAAAGCTGGTGTTTCAATGTTGCCTCTATGAGTTTGAATTAAACCAAGTCTTGCAAATTTACTTTTTTTTAAAACTTTAAATTCAAATTTTTTCAATTGAAGTCAGAATTTTATAAAGATTTGAAACTAATAATTTTGTCAGGGTCTGTTACTGCACCATTATTATTTTCATCGCCTCTTTTGATCTTATCAACAAATTCCATTCCCTCGATAACCTTTCCAAAAACAGTATATTGATTATCTAAAAATGGGGCTGGTTTAAAACATATAAAAAATTGACTATTAGCACTATTAGGATCTGATGATCGAGCCATAGATAAGGTGCCTCTGTCATGAGGAAGATTACTGAATTCTTGTTTAAGATCAGGTAAATCTGATCCACCCATCCCAGCTCTTCTCAAATCAAAATCATCTGAATTTGAATTGCCAAATTTGACATCTCCTGTTTGCGCCATGAAGCCATCAATAACTCTATGAAATACTACATTGTCATATTTGCCAGCATCAGCTAATTCTTTTATTCGTTTTACGTGATTGGGTGCTGTATCTGAAAATAATTCTATTTTTACATCACCATCTTTTAATTTTAAAATCATCATATTCTCCTCTGTTAACGATTGATTAATTGTAAATAAAAAAATAATTAATATCTTGATTAAAAGTTTAATCATATTTTTCTTTCAAAGCTTTAATAGTGCTCTTTGTTGTAAATTTTTTAATATCTCCATTAAGTTTGACAATTTCTTTTACAAATTTTGAAGAGATAATTTGATTTTCAACATCTGACATCAAAAATAAAGTTTCAATATTATTATTCAACTTTCTATTCATACCAGCAAGTTGAAACTCGTATTCAAAATCGGATACTGCTCTTAAACCTCTCAATATAACACTTGATTTGTATTTTTTACAAAGAGTGGTTGTTAATGATTTAAATGAAATTAAAATTATTTTTTTTTTGTTCATCTTAAGATCTTTAAAAAGAGCATTTCTTACAATCTCTAATCTCTCCTCAGCATCAAAAAGATAATCTTTATTTTCACCATCCGATATAGCTACTACAATCTTATCAAATAATTTTAATGCTTTTTTTATTACATCAATATGACCAAAAGTAATTGGATCAAATGTACCAGGATAGATAGCTGTCTTGTGCATTATATTAAATTATCATCAATTTTAATTGCTGAAACAACTTTTTCATCACCAGATAACTTGATTATTCTTACTCCTTGAGTGTTTCTTCCAGCTGTTCTAATTTCTTTAACTGCTAATCTTATAACTCGACCTTTGTTTGTTGAAATCATTATTTCATCTCCCTCATACACAGGAAACGATGATGCAATATTTCCATTTCTGGGTGAATTAATTATTCCAATAATTCCTTTACCACCTCTATTTGTTGTTCTGTAGTCATAATGCGAGGTTTTCTTACCAAAACCATTTTCACTAATAGATAAAATAAACTTTTGTTTTGCTGCTAATTCAGACTTATCATCTTTTGTATTTTTTCCATTTTTCTTAATCTTATTATTGTCAATTATTGATAAAGAAACTATTTCATCATTAGGTGCTAATTCTATTCCCTTTATACCTTTTGACGATCTGCCCTTAAATATTCTTAATTTTTTAGACTCAAATCTGATACATTTTCCAAATTTTGTACTCAGGATTATATCTTGATCATCTTTACATATTTTAACTCCAATTATTTTATCATTAGTATCTAGTTTCATTGCTATTTTTCCAGCTGTATTAATTGAAGAGAAATCTTCTAAACTATTTTTTCTAACCTTGCCTTTTGAAGTTGCAAAAATTATCTGATATTTGCTTGAATCTTCCTCACTTTCAGGAAATGGCATAATTGAGCTTATTGATTGATGGTTTTTAAGCGGCAAAATATTGAATAAAGATTTACCTTTAGATGATGCTGAACCTTCGGGAATTTTCCATGCTTTTATTTTATAAACAAGACCTTCTGTAGAAAAAAATAACACAGAGGTATGAGTATTAACTGATAGCGTTTGAACTACAGAGTCTTCATTTCTAGTTGTGATACCAGTTTTACCTTTTCCTCCCCTTTTTTGAATTTTTACACTTTTAAGTGATCCTCTTTTTATATATCCTTGTAAGGTAACGGTTATAAGAACAGTTTCTTTTTGTATTGTTTCCTCGATATCATAATTAAGTATTGCATCGATGATTTTTGTTCTTCTTGGTGTCGCATATTTATCCTTTATTTCATTAAGCTCGTTACTTATTACTTTTAATAATTCTTTTTTTGAAGATATGATTTTTTTTAATGAAGAAATTAACTCAGATAATCTTTTTATTTCAACTTCTATTTCATTTATACCAAGTGCTGTTAATTTTTGTAATCTTAATTCCAATATAGCTTCAACCTGAACAGTTGATAAATTATAAAGACCCTTAGAGTTTTTACTTTCTATTAATGAAATCATTTTTTTTGATTTATTGATTTTCCACTTAGTATTTAATAAAGCTTTTTTTGCATCATCTGGAGTTTTTGAACCTCTTATAATCTTTATAACTTTATCTAAATTCTCAACTGATACGGAAAGACCAATTAAGATATGTGCTCTGTCTTCTGCTTTGTTGAGATCAAATTTTGTTTTCTTAAGTACGACATCTTCCCTAAATTCTAAAAAATTCTCTAAAAATTCTTTTAGATTACAAGTCTTTGGTTTACCATCAACAATCGCAAGTGTATTAAATCCAAATGAGCTTTCTATTTGAGTGTTCTTGTATAGTTGTCTTTTTACAGTCTCTGGTTCAACACCAGTTCTTAAATCTATTGAAACTCTGATTCCCTCTCTATTGGACTCATCTCGTATATCTCTAATACCCTCTATCTTTTTTTCTCTAACTAATTGTGCTATCCTTTCATTTAATACCGATTTATTAACTTGGTATGGAATTGAATTTATAACTAATCTATCTCTACCATTCTTAAGTGTTTCGATTGATATCTCCCCTCTAATTTTAAAAGAACCTCTACCTTTATTGTATCCCTGTTTAATGATATCCTTACCAATAATTATACCGCCTGTAGGAAAGTCAGGTCCAGGAATGTGTTTCATAAGATCTTTAATCTTTATATCTTTGTTGTCAATTAAAGCTAATGTGCCATTGATTATTTCTCCTAAGTTGTGAGGTGGAATACTTGTGGCCATACCAACAGCAATACCCCCTGCTCCATTTACTAAAAGATTTGGAAACTGAGCAGGTAACACAGTTGGTTCTTTTTCTGTTTCATCATAATTGCTTTTAAAATCAATTGTCTTTTTTTCAATATCATCTATCAAAAATTGTGAAACTTTTGATAGTCTAGTTTCTGTGTATCTCATGGCCGCTGCTGGATCACCGTCTATAGATCCAAAATTTCCTTGACCATCTACAAGGGGTAAACTCATTGAAAAATCTTGAACCATACGAACAAGTGCGTCATAAACAGATTGATCACCATGTGGGTGATATTTACCAATTACATCCCCAACTATTCTTGCAGATTTTCTAAATTGTTTAGACCAATCATAACCACCTTTATACATCGCATATAATATTCTTCTATGAACAGGTTTTAGACCATCTCTAACATCTGGAAGCGCTCTGCTGACAATGACGCTCATTGCATATGATAGATAAGATGAGCTCATCTCATCATGCATTGAGATTAATTTTATATTCTTATCTTTAGAAACTTCGTTTTTTTCCATAATAATTAAAATGGAATATCGTCGTCCATATCATTTTGTACTTGAGATAAATCTTCAGTATTATTTGATATTTGTGAATTGTCATTAGCTATACCGCCACTTGAATTTCCTCCACCAAGCATAGTTAAAGAAGAATTGTAACCTTGTATAACTATTTCAGTTGAATATTTGTCTTGTCCAGATTGTTCATCTTTCCATTTTCTTGTAGTAATTTGACCCTCAACATAAACTTGAGCACCTTTTTTTAGATATTGCTGAACAACATTTACCAAACCTTCATTAAATACAACTACGCGGTGCCATTCAGTTTTCTCTTTTTTTTCACCTGTATTTTTATCTTTCCATGATTGACTTGTAGCAAGGCTTAATCTTGCAACGCTCTTTCCATTCACCATTTGCTTGATTTCGGGATCTGCGCCCAAACGACCAATTAAAAGTACTTTATTTAAACTTCCAGCCATAATATTTTAATATTTATTTTAATAGTTAATTAATTTATATCACAATTTTACTCTGAATATTAATTTTATTAGACCAAAGCAACAAAAATTATGATTAAAAAGATAGTTATAAAGGGTGCAAAAGAACATAATTTAAAAAATATATCTTTAGAAATTCCAAAGGATAAATTTATTGTAATTACTGGACTATCTGGATCAGGAAAATCTTCGTTAGCATTCGATACAATTTATGCTGAAGGTCAAAGAAGATATGTTGAAAGCTTATCAGCCTATGCAAGACAATTTTTAGATAAGATGAAAAAGCCAAATGTCGACCTTATAGAAGGTTTAAGTCCTGCGATTTCGATAGAGCAAAAAAATACATCAAAAAATCCTAGGTCTACAGTTGCAACCGTTACTGAAATTTATGATTATATGAGAGTATTATATGCTAGAGCTGGTATTCCATATTCACCATTTACTGGCAAACCGATCGAGTCACAAACTGTTAGTCAAATAGTAGATAAGATTAAAAGATTACCAAAAAAATCAACTATTTATCTTTATGCTCCTGTAGTTAGGGGAAGAAAAGGTGAATATAGAAAAGAGATTTTAAATTATAAAAAAAGAGGTTTTAGAAAAATTAAAATTGATGATGTTTTATATGATATTGAAAAAGTTCCAGAACTTAATAAAAAAATCAAACATGATGTATCGATACTGGTCGATAGAATAGTTTTAAACTCAACTTTAGGAAATCGACTTGCAGAGGGTATAGAAACTTCAATCCAATTAGCTAATGGTCTTTTATTTGTTGAATATGAGGATGAAACTTTACCAAAAAAATTCAGAAAATTAGAAAAATTAATTTTTTCAACAAAATTTGCATGTCCTGAAAGTGGATTTACAATAGAGGAAATTGAACCAAGATTATTTTCTTTTAATAGTCCATTTGGTGCTTGTGAAGAATGTGAGGGTATTGGGGTAAAATTAAATGTTGATCCAAATTTAGTTATACCAAATGAGAAAAAAAGTATAATTGATGGAGCTATCGAGCCATGGGCAAAAACAACAACATTATATTATGCTCAAACTTTAAGTTCTTTAGCTAAACATTATGGATTTTCCCTAGAGGAAAAATGGTCAAAATTATCTAAAAAGATAAAAGATATTATTCTTTATGGATCTGATGATGAAGAGATAAAATTTACATATGATGATGGGTATGAAAAATATTCGCATAAGAAAACTTTTGAAGGTGTTATAAACAACTTAGAAAGAAGATATTTAGAGACAGATAGTGATTGGAAAAGAGAAGAAATTGCTCAATATCAATCCGATACTAAATGTGAAAGATGTAACGGACATAGGCTAAAAGATGAAGCTTTATGTGTAAAAATAGATGGTCTTCATATCAGTGAGGTTACAGAAAAATCGATTTCAGATGCTGCTTTATGGTTCGAAAACTTAAAGAATAATTTGGACAAAAGACAAGTAAAAATTGCTGAACATATTTTAAAAGAAATTAATGAAAGATTAAATTTTTTACTGAATGTTGGTCTTGATTATTTAACACTATCTAGAGAGTCAGGAACTTTATCAGGTGGTGAGGCACAAAGGATAAGATTAGCGTCACAAATTGGTTCTGGTTTAACAGGTGTTCTATATGTCTTAGACGAACCATCAATAGGTCTTCATCAAAAAGATAATGTCAAACTTATAAATGCTTTAAAAAGGTTAAGAGATTTAGGCAATACAGTTATTGTAGTTGAGCACGATACTGAAACAATGGAGAATGCAGATCATATAATTGATTTAGGACCAGAGGCCGGTAACAAAGGTGGTGAGGTTGTTGCTCAAGGTTCAATAAAAGAAATAAGTCAAAACCAAAATAGTATTACTGGAAAGTATTTATCGAACAAGTTTAAAATAAATGTACCACCGAAAAGAAGATTAGCCAAAAATGGAAGATTTTTGGAAATAACAGGCGCAACAGGTAATAATTTAGACAATGTAAATCTAAAAATTCCTTTAGGAAGTTTAACTTGTGTCACTGGAGTATCTGGGAGTGGCAAATCTACTCTTGTGTTACAAACTTTATATAATGCCTTAAATCTTACGTTGAATAATAATAAATCTAGAAAAATTCCAAAACCTTTTAAAGGTTTTAAAGGAACGGAGTTAGTTGATAAGATCATCGATATTGATCAATCACCTATTGGGAGAACTCCAAGATCTAATCCTGCAACTTACACAGGTGCTTTTGGTCCTATCAGAGACTGGTTCACTGGTTTACCCGAGTCAAAGTCTAGAGGCTATAAGCCAGGAAGATTTTCATTTAATGTTAAAGGTGGTAGATGTGAGGCCTGTGAAGGTGATGGTGTTATTACTTATGAAATGCACTTTCTACCAGATGTATATATTCAATGTGATGAGTGTAAAGGAACTAGATACAATAGGGAAACTCTAGAAATAAAATTTAAAGATAAAAGTATTGCTGATGTCTTGAATATGACTGTTGATGAAGGATGTGAATACTTTGAGAATATATCTAATATTAAAACAAAATTACTTACACTTAAGAAAGTTGGTTTAGGATATATCAAGATTGGTCAACAAGCTACAACATTATCAGGTGGTGAAGCCCAAAGAATTAAATTAGCTAAAGAATTATCCAAAAGATCTACAGGAAGAACCATGTATATATTAGATGAACCAACTACTGGCTTACATCAACACGATATAAAAAAATTACTCGAAATTCTTCATACATTTGTAGCCCTTGGAAATACTGTTGTTGTGATTGAACATAATTTAGATGTAATAAAAACAGCAGATTATATTGTTGATATGGGTCCTGAAGGTGGTGTCAAAGGTGGAAAAATTATCGCAGAAGGAAAGCCTGAGGAAATTTGTAAAATAACTGAGAGTTACACTGGAAAATTTTTGAAACCTCTTTTAAATTAAAATAATCGTTGTTAAATATAATCAAAATTAGTATATTTAAATATGGATAAATTGTTAGCCTCCCTACCAAGAACAATACATGCCTCATTAGCATTAGCTCTTGTAGTATTTATTGGGTTGTTTTATCAAAATGATGGATTTAGTTTCGATAGACTTTTCTGGTCTTGGTTAACAAGATTTTTTCACGTTGTAGTAGCAATAATGTGGATAGGACTTTTATGGTATTTCAATTTCGTACAGATCCCTAACATGAGTAAAATTCCTGATGAGCAAAAACCAGCTATAGGTAAAGTTATTGCTCCAGCTGCTCTTTTTTATTTTAGATGGGCAGCAGCACTTACTATTCTATCAGGATTTATATTAGCATGGTTAAATGGATATCTTCACGACGCTATGACTTTAAGCATAGGCTCAGGAGTACCGAAACATACTGCCATCGGAATTGGTATGTGGTTAGGTGTTGTTATGGCTTTTAATGTATGGTTCGTAATTTGGCCAAATCAGAAAAGAGCTTTAGGTATAGTTGAATGTGAACCTGAGGTAAAAGCAAAATCAGCTAAGACTGCTATGCTGTTTTCAAGAACTAATACTTTGTTATCTTTACCGATGCTACTTTCAATGGTAGCTGCCCAAAATTTATATTAATTTTTATCTTCTCTAAGAACTGTTTTTTGAGATACATTTAGTCTTACTAACACTGTATTTGCAATATAAATTGATGAATAAGTACCAAAAATTACACCAAATATCATTGCTAAAGAAAAACCCTTCAAAACTTCGCCACCAAAAAAGAATATTGAAAGTAAAGCTAATAGTGTTGTAATAGAAGTTATCAAAGTTCTAGATAAAGTTTCATTTATAGAAATATTTGTTAATTCAAAAATTTTAATATCTGAATATTTTCTTAAATTCTCTCTAACTCTATCAAAAATAACAACTGTATCATTCATTGAATAACCTACTATTGTTAATACGGCAGCAATTATTGAAAGATTGATCTCAAGACCCAACAATGAGAAAACACCAAGTGTAACAATTACGTCATGAAATAAAGCAACTATAGCACCTAAGCTAAACTGCCATTCAAATCTTATCCAAATGTAAACAAGCATTAAAAACAAAGCAACCGATATTGCAATAACACCTGATCTTAATAATTCAGCACTAACTTTAGGACCAACATTTTCCACACGTCTAAAATTGAAGTTATTTCCAAATGATTTATCCAAATTCTTTTTAATTTCTTCAATTACTTTTTTATTTTCATTATTTTCAAACTTAATCAAATAATCAGTCTCATTACCAAAATTTTTAACAGATACATCGCCTAAATTCATTTGACTTAAATTATCTCTAAGCGAAGAAACATTAATTTTGGAATCTGAAGATCTTAATTCAATAAGAGTTCCACCTTTGAAATCTATTCCAAAATTTAAACCTTTAAATGTAAGTAATAATAAGGAAATTATTACTAAGGATACTGAAAGAATATTAAATTTATTGTAATATCTATTAAAAGCTATCATTAAATCAGTCCCTGTTTTTCTTTATTTTTTGATACATATAAAACAGTTAATAATCTTGCTATAAAATAAACTGTAAATAGTGTTGTAAATATCCCGATTCCTAAAGTTAATGAAAATCCTTTAATAGGACCTGATCCCATGAAAAATAAAATTATTGCTGCTAATAAAGTAGTTATATTAGCATCTAATATAGCAGTTCTTGATTTTGTATAACCACTGTCAAATGCTATCAAATTATTTTTTTCATTCTTTAGTTCTTCTTTAATTCTTTCAAAAATAAGAACATTTGCATCGACAGCCATACCAACGGTAAGAATAATTCCTGCTATACCAGGTAAAGTTAGGGTTGCTTCAAATAAAGTAAGTACACCAATCAATATAAAAAGATTTAACACTAAAGCAATATTAGTGATAATGCCAAAAATTTTATATTTGACTAAAATAAAAAGGATAACCAATATGAAACCAATCAAGAGTGCAAGCATACCTGCATTTATAGAGTCTTGTCCTAAATCAGGGCCAACAGTTCTTTCTTCAATTATATTTAAAGGTGCAGGTAATGCACCTGATCTTAAAAGTAACGCAAGGTCAGTGGCTGATTGAAATGTAAATCCACCACTAATTTGACCAGATCCAGTTGCAATTGTATCTCTTATCACTGGAGCACTGATTATTTTTCCATCTAAAACGATAGCTAATCTTTTGCCAATACCAGTTGATGTAGCTTTACCGAATCTTTTTGCACCTACTCTATCCAAAGAAAAATTTACGACAGTTTCGTTAGTTTCACTATTCATTCTTGGCTGAGCATCCAAAAGATTGTCACCACTTAATATAATTCTTTTACTAACTATTGCTTCTTCGGAACCATCTTCAAATACTAATTTTTCTGCTCCAAACGAATCTTCGGTATCGTTCGTAACAAATCTAAATGTTAAATTGGCAGTCTTACCTAATAAAGATTTTATTCTCATTGGATCATCTAAACCTGGTAATTCAACTAAAATTCTATCATTGCCTCTTTTAAGAATATTGGGTTCGTTTGTTCCAATTTCATCAATTCTTCTTCTAACTATTTCTAGTGCTTGATCTTGAGAGGAAGTTTTTAAATTAATAATACCTTGCTTAGAGTAAGAAACTTTAAAAGAATTATTTTCTTCTATTATGTCTAATTGATGTGATTTAAATCTTTGGTAATAAGGATTTATTCTACTTTCCTCTGATTTAAATTCATCCAAAATAGCTTGTTTAGAATTTTCATCTGAAGTGAAAAAAAGAGTTTGATCTAAAAGTTTGAAATTTGTGGTTCTAATATTTTTATCTTTAAAATAATTTCTTATTGTAACAGTTAAATTTTGAAGTTTTTGTTCAATTACTGGATCGTTATTAATTTCTAGCAACAGATATGATCCGCCTTGTAAATCTAGTCCTAAATTAATCTTTTTATTTAATAAATTATTATCAAATTTAAAAAAATTTGATAAAGCGATGATGATAAAAAAAATAGAAATTAAGGTAATAAAAATAATTCTTAGTTTTGAAAAATATAACACTTTATATTCAAAAAAATTATTTTTTTACTTCTTGAGAATTCATTAAACTTTGAACACCAGTACCTCTAATTACTTCAACTGTCACATTTTCAGCAATTTCTACTTCAATTTTATCATTATCGATAACTCTTGAAATTATTCCAGTAATACCACCAGAGGTTACAATTTTGTCACCTTTTTTTAAATTCTCTACCATAGCTTTATGTTCTTTAACTTTTTTTTGCTGAGGTCTTATTAAGAAAAAATAAAAAATAACAAAAATTAAAATTAACGGTATAAATTGTCCAATTCCTGCACTATCCATAAAACTCCTTAATTAAAATTGATTATTTATACTATCTAAAAGATTAAAACAACTTTATTTGACAGAAATTTTTTCCAAATTGTCCATATACGGTCTTAAAACTTTTGGAATTATTATCGAACCATCCTTTTGCTGATAATTTTCTAAAATTGCTATTAAGGTTCTACCCACTGCTAAACCACTACCATTCAAAGTACCAACATAAAGAGTTTCTTTTTTTTGATTCTTATATCTTGCTTTCATTCTCACAGCTTGAAAAGTTGCACAAGATGAGCAAGAAGAAATTTCTCTATATTTTTTTTCAGAAGGTAGCCAAACCTCAATGTCATAGGTTTTCTCAGCACTAAAGCCCATATCACCACTACAAAGAATCATTTTTCTATATGGCAATTCCAATAGATCTAAAATTGTAGTTGCACATTTCGTCATTCTCTCTAGTTCTTCTAAGCATTTTTCTTGCTCAACAATACTGACCATTTCAACTTTATAAAACTGATGTTGTCTGATCATTCCTTTTGTATCTTTGCCATAACTACCCGCCTCTTTTCTAAAGCAAGGCGTGGATGCAACAAATCTCATTGGTAGATCTTTTTGATTAATAATCTTATCTTTAACAATATTAGTTAAAATTACCTCTGCAGTGGGTATTAAAAATTTCCTTTCACCATTATCTTCAAGTTTAATTTCAAATTGATCATTTTCAAATTTAGGAAGTTGACCAGTACCAAACATTGTACTTTCGGAAGCGAATAAAGGTGGTGAAATTTCTTCATAACCATTTTTTATTATGTGCGTATCTAACATAAAATTTGAAATAGCTCTCTCTAGTAATGCCAGTTTATTTTTAACAAATACAAAACGTGAACCCGTAGTTTTTGTTGCTAAATCAAAATCAAGCATGCCAAGTTTTTCACCCAATTCATAATGTGATAAAGGATTAAAATCAAATTTTGGTATTTGTCCTGACTTCATTATTTCTACATTATCATTTTCATCTTTACCGTTAGGAACATCCTTGTGAGGAATATTTGGTATAAATGATAAAATCTTATCTAATTGATCTTTAATAATTTTTTGTTGTTTTGAAATTTCCTCAATTTCATTTGAAATTTTTTTTGATTTTTTAAATAATTTTTCATCTTTAGATTTTGAAATTTCTTTTTTTTCATTTTCTAAAGTTTCTTTTTTTTGAATAAAATTTCTATTTTGAATATCTAAATCTTTAAGTTCATTAAAATCTATTTTGAGAAATCTACCTTTAAGAGCATCTTTAAAATCATCAAAATTTTTTCTTATTTCCTTTAAGTTATGCATTAGAATCTTTAAATTTCTTATCCTCTATAAACTTTACAGAAAAAATTGATAATTCATATAAAATTAATAAAGGAATTGCTAAACCAATTTGTGTGATAGGGTCAGGTGGTGTTAATAATGCTGCTGCAGCAAAAATTATAACTACAACATATTTTCTTCTTTTCTTTAAAAATTCAGAATCAACAATACCTATTCTAGCCAATAAACTTAAGACAACAGGTAATTGAAAACTAATACCAAAAGCAAAAATAAGTTTCATGACTAATGATAAATATTCATTTACTTTAGCCTCTAATTGAATTGGTAAACTTGTAGATAAACCCGTGCTTTCAAATGACAAAAAAAACTTTATCGCTAAGGGCATAATCAAGTAATAAACCAACATCCCTCCTAAAAAAAAAAGTACAGGAGTCAGTATAAGGTAAGGTAAAATTGCATGCTTTTCATGTTTATATAAACCAGGCGCTATAAATTTCCAAATTTGCATCAATATAAATGGGCATGTAACAAAGAATGCTGTAAAGAAAGAAATTTTTAGATATGTCAAAAAAGTTTCCTGAAGAGCAGTAAATATTAATCGTCTATCAGTTCCATCGTCTTTAACAGCTTGAGCGAAAGGATCTACTAAAAAACCATACAAGTGTTCTGCAAAAAAATAACATCCAATAAAAAAAACTATGAGAAAAATAAAACTATGTATAAGTCTTTTTCTCAATTCAGCTAAATGGCTTACAAAACCACTTTCATTGTCATTCTGACTCATGTTTTTTTTCTTCTTTTTTTTCTACTTTATCATTTTCAATATCAATATTAGAAACTTCATTCTGGACATTATTGATATAGTTCTTAATCGTGCCAATCCATGATCCGACTTTTTTTAACATTATTGGAAAGTCTTTTGGTCCAAGAACAATGATAGCTATTGCAACAATAATTAAAATCTCAAACCAACCAATAGTAGGCATGTGATTTAATCTTTTTTGTTATTATCTTGATTATCTTCGGAAATATTTTTAGGCTCATTGTCATCAGTAACATCTGATGCCATGCCCTTTTTAAAGCTCTTAATTCCTTTAGCAACATCTCCCATCAGACTTGAGATCTTACCTCTTCCAAAAAGTAAAACCACAAGTATAACAACAATTGCTATTTGCCAAATTCCTATGCTCATAAAAAAACTATATATCTTTTAATCTCAATTTGAAAGTGACTTTTTAACTTAAGTTATGAATTCTTATTTTTCTCTTCAGAGTCTAGGGTGCTACTTAACATTTCATCAATATTCGAATAAATATCCTCTTTTTTATCATCTTGTTTTTCTTTATAAAATTTACCAGTCCCAAAAATTGCATTATCAATATTTGTACTATCAATAAGACCAGCAGCTCCCAATTCATCAACAGTTGGTAAGTCAGATAACTTTTGAAGATTAAAATGACTTAAAAAATCATCAGTCGTAACATATTGAATAGGTTTTCCAGGGACATCTTTTCTCCCACCTGGTTTTACCCAGTTTAACTCCATCAAAATTTCAAGAGTATTAGTGCCAAATGCAACACCTCTAATCTCTTCAATTTCAGCACGCGTCACTGGTTGATGATAAACAATAATTGCAAGTGTTTCAATTGCAGCTCTTGATAACTTTTTTTCAACGGTTTTTTCTTGCTTCATGATCTCAGAAAGATTTGGGGAGGTTCTAAATGACCATTTTTTTGAGATACATACTAAGTTAATACCACGATCTTTATATTCACTCTGTAATTTTAATAAAATCTTTTCAACATTAGTTTTTTTTGAAATCTTATTTTCTATAGTCTCTATATCAAGAGGCTCCGCAGCTGCAAAAACTATTGCTTCAATTTCTTTTTCAATTGAAGATAACTTTTTAGGAAAATCAATAATATTATTCTTTTTTATATTTTTTTTGTCCATTACTTTTCCTTAATAAAAATGTCATCAAATAAATTTTCTTGTTTAATTCTTAAATTACCTTCTTTAACAAGTTCAAGTGATCCAGCAAATATACCTGCTGTACCGGTTTTCTTATATTTAGTAACACTTTTGAAATTTTTAGGTATTAAGTCCTCTAATTTTTTCCAATCTGTTAATTTTCCAAAAAAATCTCTAATTGTTTTAATCCCCTCTTCAGTTGTGAAGACAGGTAGTTTTGGAATATTTATTTTTTGAAAATCTTTGGTCATAATGATTGTTGAATATGTCTTTAATAATTCAAATAAATTTACTTTAATTTCACTGTTGTAGATCGGTCTAATGCCTGATTTGATACCTCTTGTTCTAATTTCACGACCTAACCTTTTACGTTTTAACATTTGTTCTGATAGTAGTCTTATTAACTCTAATTTTTTTAGTTGGAGTTTTAATTTTTCTGCTACTTCTTGAACTTTAAATTCCTCTTCTGGTGTTCCAGGTAAAAGAAGTTTAGATTTTAAGTAAGCAAGCCATGTAGCCATAAGCAAATACTCAGATGCAATCTCTAAATTCAAATTTTTTTGATTGGTTATAAACTCATGGAATTGATCTGCCAGTTTTGTGATAGAAATATTTTCTAAATTTACCTTTTGAGATTTTGCAAGGTCTAATAATATATCTAATGGACCATTATAGTTTTCAATATCAACACTAAAAAGTGAGGAATCATTTTCTGTCATAAATGAATACTAGCTTATTATCTTGTAAAATTGTGATGTTTTTTTTATTACAAATTTGCTTAAGAAAGGTGAGTTTTGAGCAACAATTTCCATCTCTTTTTCTTTGGCATTACAATGTAAAACTAGATCACAACCTGCATTAAACGCATTGATTGTATTTTCTTTAATTTTACCTTTTAAACTTTTCATAGATATATCATCAGAAATCAAAATATTTTTAAAACCTATTTTATTTCTTATTAATTTTATTATTTTTTTAGAATGCGTTACTGTATTTTTTAAATCAATCTTTTTGAATATGATGTGGGCTGTCATTGCAAAAAAAGAATTTTTTCTTTTGAAAGGAAAAAAATCATTTTTTAATAAGTAATCTAAATTTTTACTAATTACAGGTGTAAAATGGTGGCTGTCAACTTTTGCTAAACCATGTCCTGGTATATGTTTAATAACAGTTCCTATGCCATTATTATGGTGATAGTTGATGCAATAATCACCAATTTTAGAAACTATTTTGGGATTACTAGAGAAAGATCTGTCTCCAATAATTGATGATGAACCTTTCTTTCTAAGATCTAAAACAGGACAAGTATTAATATTAACTCCTATCAATTTTAATAAATATGAAGTTTTGTCAATAAAAAGTTTATAGAAAAAATTAAATTCCTTAGGTTTTTTTATAAATTTTTTACCAAAAAATTCAGATGTCAAATTTTCAAAAGATATAATATTTCTAAGTCGGTTTACTCTACCACCTTCTTGATCAATCAAGATTGGATATTTATTATCGTTAAAGATTTTACGAATAGATGTGGTTAACTTCTTCGCTTGTTTAATGTCTTTTATGTTTCTGGTAAATAAAATTACTCCCCATGGCTTATATTTTCTAAGAAAATTCTTTTCTCTATTACTAAGTTTTGTTGATTTAATACCAATAATAAAAGATCTTCGATTATTCATTAATCTAGAAGTTTCCAAAAATTAAATTTTTTCTTTTTATCTTTGTTAGATTTCTCTACATATTGGATGATATCTTTAGTATCATTTTCTAAAACTGGCAATTTTTCAGAATAAATATCAATTTTTTTGTCAATATTACTCAAAGATCTAAAAGAATTTTTTTTATTATTATCTGAAAAATAATACTTACCTGTAAAAAATATAAAAAAACTGATGAATAATAAAAATATCAAATATTTAATCTCTTTTAGCATCACATTTTATCTGGCGTAGATACTCCAACTATATTCATCCCAGATTTTACTACATTGGAAATAGCTTTAAGAAAAATCAATTTATCGTCAGTTATTTTTTTTTGATCATTAATAAATCTTTTGTCTGGATTTTCCTTACCTAAATTCCAATATGAATGAAATAAAGAGGCTAATTCATATAAATAAGTCGGTATTCTATGCGGCTCAAGCTTATTACAAGATACATCAATACACTTGGGCCATTCAGATAATTTTTTTAAGATTTTAATTTCATCTTTGGAATACTCAAAATCGTAATTAGTAATATCTAGATCTGATTTTAAATCTTTATCAAGATGTCTATATACTGAACATATTCTTGCATAACAGTATTGAACGTAATAAAGGGGATTATCTTTTGATTTTTCTATAACGTTATCAAAATCAAAATCGAGTTCAACATCACTACTTCGGTTTAGCATTATAAATCTTGTTGCATCTTTTCCTACCTCATTAATTAAATCTTCTATAGTTATGTAGTCTCCTTTTCTTTTAGACATTTTAAAGGGTTTCTTATCTTTAATAAGTTTAACAAGTTGGCTAACTTTACAAATTAATCTATCTTTGGAGTTTGATAGAGCTTCAACAGATGATGAAATTCTTTTGATATAACCAGCATGATCTGCGCCTAAAATATTAATAAGCCTATCAAATTTTCTGTCTAATTTATTTTTGTGGTATGCAACATCACTTGCAAAATAAGTCCAAGCACCATCAGATTTTTGTAATGCTCTATCTTTGTCATCTCCAAAATCGGTTGATCGGAAAAGCAACTGCTCACGTTCAACCCAATTACTGTCATCTTCACCAGCAGGCGCCTTTATCTTTCCTTTATAAACAAATTTGTTTTTTTGAAGAAACTCAATAACTTTTTCTACTTCTTGATTTTCAACTAATTTTTTTTCACTGACAAAGTTATCATGATTAATACCAAGACTTTTAAGATTATTTTTGATTAATTTTAATGCTTCGTTAATGGCTAAAGAAGTTAATTCTTTGGATATTTTGTCAAAATTTTTAAAATCAATATTTTTATTTGAGTTTAAAATGTTTTGAGCAAAATCAATTAAATAGTCTCCAGGATATAAATCTTCATTATCAACTGGAAAAGGTTCATTAAAAGAAATCTCTCTTATTCTATAATAAACTGACTTTGTAAAATTTATAATCTGATTACCGTAGTCGTTTATATAATACTCTTTTGTAACTTTATTATTATTAAATAATAAAAGATTAGCCATCACATCGCCTAATATTGCACCTCTACAATGACCAACATGTAAAGGACCTGTTGGATTAGCAGATACAAATTCTATTAGGTAATTTCTTTTAATATTTTTATTTGTTCCAAAAGATTTAGAATTTTTAATCATCTCTTTAATAAAATTTGTCCAAAAAATAGGTTTAAATTTAATGTTGATAAAACCAGGTTTTACAACTGATATCTCTTCAATAAATTTATCTTCTTTTTTGATTTTTTCTGCCAAGATTGACGCCAGATCTGATGGAGATTTATTATTAATCTTAGAAAGAACCATGGCTACATTGGTAGAAATATCACTATCAAATTTTGAAGGTGGAATTTCAGCGGTTACCCCGTTTAGTGAATCTGGTAAAATTAAATCTCCACTTGAAGAAAGTGTTGAAAGGATTTCTTTTATTTTATCTAAATACTGTTCAAAAATATTCATTTAAAGTTTTTGTGAAGGTTGATTGCATATCTGTCTGTCATTCCTGATATAAAATCTGAAATTGCTCTATATTTATCCTTTGAGAGATGATTTTTTGAAATAAATTTTTTAGGGTTTTTTTGTATTTTATTAAACAGTTTTTTAATTATTAATTTGCCATTATCATTTTTTTTCAGAACTGCATTATTATTATACATCTTTGTTTTTAAAAAAAATCTTATTTCATTAACAGAATCTTTGACTTTTTCAGAAAAATCTACCATTGTTAAATTTGCTTTAGTAATATCTTTATAATTTTTTATTTTGTTAATCTTCAAATTGGTTTTGGTATTTTTAATTAAATCTCTAATCATTTGATCAATAGAATCTCTTATAATCTGATATGTTGTAATTTTATAGTTTTGTTTGTTTATCTTTTTTTTATATTTTTTATAAATATCTTTAAAAAAGTTAATTTCAATTAACTCCTCTAGTTTAAATAAATTTGCATTTATACCATCTTGAATATCATGATTATTATAAGCTATATCATCTGAAATAGCTGAAACTTGAGCCTCTAATGATGGATAAGTTTCAAAATTAATCTTATGATTGAATTTTTTTACACCAATAAGACTATCAACTAAATCTAATTCATTAACAGGACCATTGTGTTTAAGCAATCCTTCTAAGGTTTCAATTGAAAGATTTAATCCACTATACTTTAGATATTTATTCTCCAAAAACATAACCACACGAAGAGTTTGTAAATTATGGTCAAAGCCTCCATAATCTTCCATACATTCATTAAGAGAGTCCTCACCAGCATGACCAAAAGGTGGGTGACCTAAATCATGTGCTAAACTTAAGGTTTCAGCTAGATCCTCATTCAATTCAAGATATCTTGCAATTGATCGTGCAATTTGAGCAACTTCCATTGAATGGGTTAATCTTGTTCTGTAATGATCACCCTCTGTGTTAACAAATACTTGTGTCTTGTGTTTGAGCCTTCTAAATGAGGCACTGTGAACTATTCGATCTCTATCTCTTTGAAATGGCGATCTATATTTTGATACAGATTCTTTGAATATTCTTCCTTTGCTTTTGGTAAGAGCAATCTTTGAGTATTTTTTCATCCTTTAAAATTAAAATTTAAGTATTATATTAGTAATACCAGTGATCAATAATGATTAAAGAAATTAAATTTACTGATAAGGCTCTAAAACAGATCAATGTTTTGCTGTCTAAAAAAGACAAAGGGTCATTTTTTAGAATCGCTATCAAAGGCGGTGGTTGCTCAGGCTTTCAATATGAATTTACTTTTGACAAAGAAAAAGCAGCCGATGATTTAAATTATGAAAATATATTGATAGATAAAACGTCTGCAGATTTATTAAAAGGATCAGAAATTGACTATGTTTCAGAATTAATCGGCGAACAATTCAAAATAACTAATCCACAAACCAAATCTTCTTGTGGTTGTGGTGTTTCGTTTTCTCTTTAATGATTATTTCCTCGTGGAATGTAAATTCTGTACGAGCACGAATTGAAAATATTAAGAGTTATCTTCTAAAATACAAACCTGATGTTGTGATGATGCAAGAAATTAAAACTGAGGATGTAAACTTTCCTTATGACGATTTTTCTTCAATGGACTATGAGAGTCATGTATTTGGTCAAAAAAGTTACAATGGTGTTGCTATTATCTCAAAAGGAAAATTAAAAAATATCAGAACAGATTTAATCAAAGATAAGCTTAAACAATCAAGAATAATCTCAGCTGAACTTGAATACAAAAAGAAAAATATTCAATTAATTAATATCTATACGCCAAATGGTAATCCTGTTGATACTGAAAAATATGATTATAAAAAAAAATGGCTTGATGATTTAATTAAACAATTAAAAGCTTTAACTAAAAAAAATCAAAATATAATTCTTGGTGGTGATTTTAATATTATTCCTGCAGCTGAGGATGTCTATAATCCAAAAAGCTTTGAAGACGATGCTCTATTTAGATTGGAAATAAGAAAAAAATTAAGAGAAATGATTAATCTAGGTTTTAATGATGTTTACCGACATTTTAATGAAACTAAAGAAGGATATACTTTTTGGGATTATATGAGAGGTGCATGGCAGAAAAATAATGGTATGAGAATTGATCACTTTTTAGTTTCAAATTCTTTAATAGACCAAGTTAAAGCTATTAATATTAATAAAGATCCAAGAGGCCGTGAAAAACCATCGGACCATACACCAATAGAAATTACTTTAGCTTAAAGATTTAATTTTTTTAACCAGCTCTTCATTGATAAGACGAGGGCCCTTATCTAATCTATTTTTATGTCTTCTTTCCCCTGGAAGTCTAACTCCTTCAAATGATTTCATTTTATTAAAAAATTCATCAGCGTGTTTCTGCCAATCGGTTCCTGAAGTTTTATCAGGTGAAATTGCAAGAATAAATTCTCCACCACTAGGAGGTCCACCATCATTATTATCTTTTGCAGCTGTCTCAAAGCTAAAATTATCGCCAACTAATGCGCCAGCCATTAGTTCTACCATCATTGCTATTGCGGAACCTTTATATCCACCAAAAGGAAGTAGTACACCACCATCAGCTATTGCTCCTGGATCAGTTGTTTCTTTACCATCTTTAGTTAAACCAGTTCCAAGTGGAACTTTATGCCCTTCTCTTTTAGCAACTTGAACTTCACCCATTGCCATTGATGCAGTTGCCATATCGTAAACTACAGGAGTTTTTCCTGGTCGTGGCCATGCAAAAGAAATTGGATTTGTTCCAAACAAAGGTTTGATAGCTCCAGCAGGTGCTACAGCAGGCTTGTATGATGTGCAAGCAAAGGCAACTAAACCCTCCTCTGCCAGTTTTTCTGTCTCCGGCCACATCGCCGCCATATGATGTGAATTATTTATAGCAAGCACAGCCACACCATTTTCTTTTGCTGCTTTTGCTAATTCAGGTAACCCTTTATTCAAAACTACAGGGGCTAAACAGTTATTGCCTTGAACTTTTATTACTGATGAAGAAATCTTTTTTACTTCAGGTTTTCCTTTACCATTAATTTTTCCGCTTTTTAAACCACTTACATATGCAGGTAACCTAAACAAACCATGAGATAAAGATCCATCTCTTTCAGCATTTCTTATTAAATCAGAAAGAATAGATGCTGTTTCATCATCACAACCATTAGCTAGTAAAGTCTTTTTAGCTAAATCAAAAATTTCATCTAATGTAAGGGAAACTGTACTCATCCCATTATTAGATATTATTAATGGTTAAATATCAATTTTTATTTAACAGCCTTTAAAAGATTTAGACATATTGCCAATTAAATCGAAGTATAAATCTTTGCCAGGGTTAAGTGTTGCTCCTAAGGGATCTATTACGCCTGTTGCAATATTAGTATCTTTTGCTACAGCTTTAATAATATCAGGATTAAATTGAGGCTCTGAGAAAATACAACTTACTTTGTCATGCTCAATTACTTCTCTAATTTTAGCTAATTGCTCAGCACCAGGCATGACATCTGTATTTACTGTAAATGCACCTAAAATATTAATTTCAAATCTTTTTTCAAAGTATTGATAAGCATCATGAAAAACTATTGATTTAAAATCTTTATTTAATTCCGATTTAACTTTTTTAGTGAGTTTATCTAAGTCTTTATGAGCTTTTTCTAAATTTGTCATATATTTAGCCTCATTTTTTTTATCATTTTCAATTAAATGTTCTGCCATCTCACTTAAAATTATTTTTGCATTCATTGGATCTAGCCAAATATGTGGATCATGTTCACCATGTGCATGCTCATCATGTCCATGTTCATCCTCTTTATGACCATGTTCATCATCTTTATGACCATGTTCATCCTCTTTATGACCATGTTCATCCTCTTTATGACCATGTTCATCCTCTTTATGACCATGTTCATCATCTTTATGACCATGTTCATCATCTTTATGACCATGTTCATCAAAAATATTTCTTTCTCTAAATTTAAGTTTTGTTAACCCTTTAATTTCCATTAATTCAATTTTTTCAGCTTTTTTGACAATCGATTTTAATGGTTTTTCTAAAAAATTTTCTAAGTCCTCACCAACCCAAAATACTAAATCAGCTTCTTGCAACATTTTCGCATGAGTTGGCTTAAGTGCAAATCCATGAGGAGAAGCATAACCGTCTACTATTAAGTCTGGTTTTCCCACCCCATCCATTAAATAACTAGCTAGTGAGTGTATTGGTTTAATTGATGTAACTACTTTAATTTCTGCATTTGCGGGTACAAAAATAGTTAAGAATGATAATATTGATAAGATAAATGGTAATTTTTTTATATTTTTCATATGTTGTATAATTTAAATGTTATAATATAACACTATGTAATAATATAACATTTATAAGTCAAGGAATAATATGAGCTCAAATCAGAATATACTTGTGAAGTTAAATAGAGCTGGTTTTAGTCTAAATAATAAATGGCTTGTCAAAGGAGTATCACTACAAGTTGAAAAAGGAAAAATAGTTACTCTAATTGGTCCTAATGGATCAGGTAAAAGCACAACAGCTAAGATTGCACTAGGTATTTATAAAAAGATTGATGGTTCTGTAGAAAAATACACTAGTAAAGTTGGATACGTACCGCAAAAAATCTCAATTGATTGGACACTACCACTAAGAGTAAACGATTTCATGGTATTAACAGAAAGTATTAGTAATGAATTAATTGATGAGGCCTTGTCTTTAACTGGTGTTATTCATCTAAAAGATAAAAATTTAGGTGATTTGTCTGGCGGAGAGTTTCAAAGAGTATTACTTGCAAGAGCCATTTCAAAGAAACCTGAGTTATTAGTACTCGATGAACCAGTTCAAGGTGTGGATTTTACTGGTGAAATTGCTTTATACGAATTAATTAAAAAAATTTCTGATGAATTAAATTGTGGTATTTTATTAATTTCTCATGACTTACATACGGTAATGAGTGCTACAGATCATGTTGTTTGTTTGAATGGTCATGTATGTTGTTCAGGATCACCAATGGATGTAGCGAAAAATAATGAATACAAAGCTTTGTTTGGTGAACAGGCTTCACAAATTTTATCAAGATATGAACATAGACATGATCATGTTCATACAAGTGAAGGTGAAATAAAGAAAAATTAAATGCTAGATGATTTTTTTATAAGAGCTTTAATAGCAGGTATTGGAGTTGCCATAGTTACTGGACCTCTTGGATGTTTTGTTGTTTGGAGAAGATTATCCTATTTTGGAGATACTTTAGCTCACTCTGCATTACTTGGAGTAACACTGGCTTACTCAATGGAATTCAATATAGCATTTTCAGTATTTATTATTTCGTCCTTAATAGCTTTAACTTTAATACAACTTCAAAAAAGAACTAATCTTCCTGGTGATGCTTTGCTTGGTCTTTTAGCTCACTCATCACTCGCAATAGGTCTTGTGGTCATTGGTTTTTTATCTTTTATTAGATTTGATATTATGGGATTATTATTTGGAGATATATTAGCTGTTACAGTTAATGATCTATTAATAATATGGATTGGAGGAGCATTAATCCTCTTAGTTCTAAAATTAGTTTGGAAACCTTTGTTTGCATCAACGGTTAATTATGAATTGGCTGAAGCAGAAGGTTTAAATCCTGATCGTGCAAAAGCTATTTTTACTATTCTGATGGCAGCGATTATTGCTATTTCAATAAAGATGGTTGGTTTATTATTAATTACAGGAATGTTGATCATACCAGCTGCAATGGCTAGAAATATCTCTTCAAGCCCTCAGAAAATGGTAATGTATTCAATTATAGGTGGTTTGTTATCTGTGATTTTGGGATTATTTTCTTCACTAGAATTTAATACTGCATCTGGACCCTCAATTATAGCAGCATCTTTATTGCTATTTATTTTATCATTATTAAACATCAAACAATCGATTAAATTGAAAAATTAATGAGGAATCGGTAAACTAAACAATATGCACACTCTTTCAAAAAATCAGCGAATTATTTTCGATATAATTGATAAATCACCTGAACCAATGAAAGCCTATTCAATTCTTTTTAATGTTCAAAAAAAAGGAATTAAAGCTCCTTTACAAGTTTATAGAGCATTAGATAAGTTAGTTGAAATTGGAAAAATTCATAAAATTGAAAGTAGAAACGCGTTTATCGCATGTCAAAATTCGAGTTGTCAGGTGTCAAAAGCTACTGCTTTTTCTATATGTGAAAGTTGTGAAAAAGTAACAGAGATTAATAATTCTAGTCTCTCAAAATATCTATCAAATTTTAAAGATAAAGCTGGTATGAAATATAGTAAATATAATCTTGAATTTTTTGGTTTATGCAAAAAATGTATAGCCAAATAAATTTGAATTATTAATGATATTTTTTACTTTAAAGATCATACTTGCAGCGATAATAATAGCATTTGCCAGTTGGCTTTCAGGGCTAAGTCCAAAGCTTGCAGGTTTTATTATCGCCTTACCTCTTGTATCACTCATAGCTATAGCTTTTTCCTACTATGAGCATAATGATATAGAAAAAACAATTCTTTTTACTAAGAGCATACTGGTGGCGGTTCCTGTGAGTTATTTATTTTTTTTACCCTTCTTTTTTGCGAAATCATTTAATATGAATTTCTTCCTAATTTATGGCACAGGCCTAGGATTTTTAATTGTTGGTTTCTTTATTCATAAATATATAACAAATTTTCTCTAATACTGTTACATCTTAATAAATTTGTTACATTAATTTAATAATTAATAAGAAGGAGAAAATATGTTTATAAAAAAATATCTAAAGTGGATTAGTACATTCTTAGTTTTAGTAGGTATACTTCTTACAAATTTAAATATATATCCATTAAATATATATTTTCATGGATTAGGAGTTGTTGGATGGACTATAGCTGGATTTATTAGCAAAGATAAAGCAATACTAACTAATTTTGGATTACAAATACCATTGTTCTTAGTAGGGATTTATAAAATAATTATTTAAATTAAAGAATAACCTGAGGCTCTAACTGTTCGAATTAACTCTTTTTTACCCTCAATATTGATTGATTGTCTTAGTCTTCTTATATGAACGTCAATGGTTCTACTTTCTACATTTACATTATTAGGCCAAACAGTTTCTAAAATTTGATCTCGTGAATAAACTCTTTTGGGATTTGTTAAGAAAAATTCTAATAATCTAAATTCTGTAGGGCCAAGTTGAATTTCTTTATCTGATCTAAAAACTCTTTTTTCTATTCTATCTAATTTTAAATCTTCAAATATTAATACATTTGCAACAACTTTAGGATCAGATCTTCTTAGAACAGCTTTTATTCGAGCAGAAAGCTCATTAAAACTGAATGGTTTTGTAACATAATCATCTACACCACTTTCAAGGCCTTTTACCTTGTCTTCTTCCTCACCTTTGGCTGTAAGCATAATGATAGGAAGGCTCTTAAAACTACTGTCTCTTCTAATATTTTTACAGATATCTATCCCTGATAAATCTGGTAGCATCCAATCTAATAAGAGAAGATTAGGTTCAAATTTTTTTAACTCTTTTAAACCTTCATTTCCATTTAATGATGAAGAGACAACAAAACCTTCTTTTTCTAGATTATGTTGGACTAATTGAACTATTGAAGCTTCATCTTCAATAATAAAAATTTTTCCTTTCATCAAATTATTCTTGGATTACTTTACCCTTTGGTCTACTACCTTTTAAATATTCACCCTTTACTAAATAACATACTGTTTCAGCGATATTCGTTATATGATCGCCTGCTCTTTCCAAGTTTTTTGTAGCAAAAATTAAATGCGTTGAAAAATCTAAGTTTTTTTTATCTTTAGATAAAAAATCTATTACACTTTCCATTGCGATATAAGTTAAGTCATCAACTTGTTCATCTTTTTCCCAAACTTCTTTAGCTTTATCAAAGTTTTTGTTCACATAACTATCAAGAACATCAGTTAATTGTTTCATAACAAGCTCTCCAAGTCTTTTCAAATTTCCTAATAACTCATCAGGTAAATCTAGTGGTAAAGGTTTAACTTTTTTCGCATTACTCTTTGAAAGATCTCCTATTCTTTCTAAATCTTGAGAGATTTTTAATGAACTTATGGTTTCTCTTAAATCAATTGCCATAGGTGCTCTTTTAACTAGTAAATTCATTATTTGAGTATCTATTTTAGATCTAAATTTGTTAATTTCTTCATCACTTTTAATAATTTTATCAATTGAGTCCTTATCAACTTTAATCACCGCATCCATTGCATCACTTAATTGTGACTCGGTTAAGCTACCCATTTTAATTAACGAGTCTTTAAGGAATTGAAGTTCTTCTTCGTAAGACTTTACTGTATGTTCATTGCTCATAATTTATCCAAATCTACCTGTAATATAGTCTTGTGTCATTTTATTGTCAGGATTTTTAAAAATTTTCTCAGTTTTTCCAACTTCAATTAACTTTCCTAGGTGAAAAAACCCTGTTTTTTGTGAAACACGTACAGCCTGAGCCATTGAGTGTGTTACTATAACAATCGTATAAGTTTTTTTTAATTCATCAATTAATTCCTCAATTTTTGCAGTAGCAATTGGGTCTAATGCTGAACATGGTTCATCCATTAAGATCACTTCAGGATTAACAGATATAGCTCTCGCTATACAAAGTCTTTGTTGCTGCCCTCCAGATAAACTTGTGCCTGGTTCATCAAGTCTATCTTTAACTTCTTCCCATAATGCAGATTTTTTTAAACTATTTTCAACAATTTGATCTAATTCGCTTTTGGTTTCACCTTTTCCATGAATTTTAGGACCATACGAAATATTATCATATATACTTTTTGGAAAAGGATTTGGCTTTTGAAAAACCATTCCAACTCTTTCTCTCAATGAAACAACGTCTAAATCTTTATCATTAATATTCATACCATCCATTTCGATATTTCCAGTAACTTTACAAATATCAATAACATCATTCATTCTATTAATGCATCTTATGAAAGTTGATTTACCACATCCTGATGGACCAATTAATGCAGTTACCTCTTTTTCATTCAAATCTAAATTCACATCAAATAATGCTTGTTTATCACCATAATAAACATTCAAGTTTTTTGATTTTATTTTAATGTTGCTCATTTAGTTCCATCGTTTTTCAAATTTTTGTCTCAAGTAAACTGCAATAAAATTCATTACAATTAAAAAGCTTAAAAGCATCATAATAGTTGCTGAGGTTTTTTCAACAAAACCTCTTTCTGCAGACTCAGACCATAAATACACTTGAACAGGCAAAGAAGATGATGGATCAACTGGACTTGACGGTATATCAACAACAAATGCTACCATTCCAATTAATATAAGTGGTGCTGTTTCACCTAATGCTTGAGCTAATCCGATTATAGTTCCTGACAAAGTGCCAGGTAGTGCTAACGGTACTACATGATGAAAAACAGATTGAAATTTAGATGCACCAACTGCTAGAGCGCCCTCTCTTATTGAAGGTGGAACAGCTTTTAATGAAGCTCTACATGGAATAATAATTCTTGGTAAAGTCATTAGCGCTAAAGTTATTCCAGCAACTAATGGTGTTGATCTCGGTAATTGGATAGTTGCAAGCAAAATTTGTAAAGCAAGCAAACCGTAAACAATAGATGGCACTGCTGCTAAATTATTTATATTAATTTCAATAAAATCTGTAATTTTATTTTTTGGAGCGAACTCTTCCAAGTAAATCGACGCTAGAACAGCCACTGGAAAAGCTAGTAATAAACAAATTAAAATACTATAAAATGATCCAACTAAAGCTCCACCTATACCTGCTAATTCTGGATCTCTAGAGTCACCATTGTTAAAAAAATAATTGTTAAAATTTTTACTTATCTTTTTATTTTCAACAAAATAATCATAAATAACTAATTGAAAGTCAGAAATTCTTCTTCTTTCTTCGGGTAAATCTCTTGGATAATTACCTTTATGTAATTGGTCAATGTCATCAGAAGCTGTTAAATCTAATGTGATTGTTTTACCTATTAAGTTATTATCATTTAAAAAAGCTTTTTTAATCTCAATTTCAGCGTCACCACTAAATAATTTTAATAATTCATCTTCCTCATCTCTATCTTTTGCTGGATAAGCCTTTATCAAATTTTCGATCATTATATCGTAAAAATCAGCTTCAATTATTTCTTCTTGGGATGCACCGTTTTGAATTTCTAGTAATTCTTGATCAAAGAAAACTTCAGTGGTAATTACTGTTTTTTTAAAGGCTGAACTTCCTTTTGAGAAAATATTTTGAACTAGAATAACAACAAACAACAAGGCAACAAAGATAGATGTTAATCCGTAAAATCTAAATCTTTTTTCTGCTCGATGTCTTTTTTTTAATCTTTCTTCTTTAGTCATACTTCTCTCTATATTTTTTGACTGCTCTTTGAGCGATATAATTCAATATTAATGTTGCTATAAATAATGTAAGTCCTAAAGCAAAAGCAGATTGAGTTTTCGGACTATCAAATTCTTGGTCACCAACAAGTATCATTACAATTTGAGTTGTGATTGTTGTAGTAGACTCTAAAGGATTAATTGTAAGATTTGCAGCAAGGCCAGCTGCCATGACAACTATCATTGTTTCACCTATCGCTCTTGATACTGCCAATAGAACTGATCCTATTATCCCTGGAAGAGCCGCAGGTATCACGACTTGTTTAATTGTTTCTGATTTAGTGGCTCCTACAGCATATGAACCGTCTCTTAATGATTGTGGTACAGAATTAATTACGTCATCAGATAAAGATGAAACATAAGGAATAATCATTATTCCCATAATTAATCCTGCAGCTAAAGCACTTTCAGATGAAACAGTTAATCCTAAATTTTCACCAACTTGTCTAAAAAAAGGTCCAACAGTTAATGCAGCAAAGAAACCATAAACTACAGTTGGTATTCCTGCTAAAATTTCAATAATTGGTTTTGAAATTCTTCTTACTTTAATTGAAGCATATTCAGCCATGTAAATTCCTGAAAATAGACCAATAGGAACAGCTACTAACATTGCAATAAAAGCTATGAAAGATGTTCCTGCAATTAATGGAATAAAGCCAAAAGCATCTTTTAATTCTTCAAATTCAGCTGCAGTTATTGAGGAGGCATCTCTAACAAAGGCTCTTTGAGGACTCCAATTTGTACCAAATAAATAATCGAAAACATTAATGACTGAAAAAAACTTTATACTTTCAAAAAGTAGTGAAAATATTATTCCGAGAGTAGTTAAAATTGCTATTAAGGAAGATACAAACAATAAACCTTTTAATATAATTTCCACATCGTCTCTAGCTTTATTGTTATTCTTTATTTTTTTTAAAGAGTAAATAACAGAAGCTATAATTATACCAAAAATTAAAACTACTTTTGAATTTGTAAAAAGATTTATAAATTTTGCATACGCAAGAGCGCTTTCTCTCAATATACTGTCTATATCTCCAAAATATGTACCTAAATGAATAGCTTTAATTTTTTCATATATTAAATTTGCTTCATTTTTATCGCTAAAAATTGCACCTTGATTTGCAGCTGTTTCAATAATTATAGATTTAATAATTACAGGTTCAAATAATGACCAGACTAATAAAAATACTAATGCTGGTATTGAACACCATAAAACAAGATAGTAACCATAAAATTTTGGTAGAGCATTTAATTTGATATTATCTTTTATAGAAATGGTTTTAGTTTTTGATTTTCCATAGAAAAACAAAGAGACAGAAAATATAGTGATTAAAAATATTAGAACGATGTTCATTCGCCTTGAGTGATATATTTTTAATGTTACAGAAATATTACAAATTAAATCTAAGATTGAATCAAAAAAAAAGGCCAGTTATTACTGGCCTTTTTTTGGGGATAAATGAAACTTATTTTAACTTGATTGTATTCAGATCTACTGCAGCAGTTCTAGTAACTTTGTATTTATCTGAAGCTAAAGGAACAAGTCCTATTTCAGCTAAATAACCTCTGTTACTCATTGCTTTTTTTGAGGTAAATTCTTTGAGAAACTCTTTAATGCCTGGAATTACTCCAATGTGAGCTTTTTTTACATAAAAGAACAATGGTCTTGCAATTGGATAAGAATAGTCCTGGATACCTTCTAATGATGGCTGAACACCATTAATAGATGATGCTTTGATTTTATCCTTGTTGGCAACTAAGTAACTATAACCAAAAAAGCCAAATGCATCAGGATTAGATGATAGTTTTTGTACAATTAAAGTATCATTTTCGCCAGCCTCAACAGCGTATCCATCTTCTCTAATTTTAGCACATTCTTTTTTAGCTTTTTTACCTCCAGCATCATAAAGAGATTTGGCTGTTTTAGTGCATCCTTTAACCATAACTAATGAATTCCATGCATCTCTAGTACCTGATGTTGGGGGTGCAACTAATATTTCAATCTTTTTATTTGGAAGACTGGAGTCTATATCACTCCAATTTTTATATGGATTTTCAACAAGTTTTCCATCAATGTCTACTTTAGATGCTAAAGCTCTCCATAATTGTTCTTTTGTAAAATCTGCATCTGGAGCATTCACTGAGTGTGCAAATGAAATACCGTCATTGCCTATTACTATTTCAATAATTTCAGCAACTCCGTTTTTCTCACATAAAGCTTTTTCTTTAGTTTTAATTGCTCTTGATGCATTTGTTATATCAGGATGATTTGCTCCTACACCTGCGCAGAACAATTTCATTCCTCCACCAGTACCTGTACTTTCGATTACTGGTGTCTTGAATTTTCCACCTTTACCAAACTTTTCAGCTACAACTGTAGCATATGGGTAAACAGTAGAAGAACCTACAATTTTTATTTGATCTCTTGCGTGACTAGTTGTTGTAAAACTAAGTACTAAAAGAAACCCTAATAAAATTTTTACTAATCTATTCATTTTTCTCCTTTTTTAGATTCGTTATGCATCATCAATTAAATCTAAATCTTAAATATTTTATTAAAGGAAAGTTAAAGTTTTGTTACAAAGGCTAACTTTTTAGTTGAATTAAATTGAATTAAATTTCAAATCTATAGTAGTTCCTTGATTTTCCTCACTATTAATAATCATTTCGCCTCTATGTTGAGAAACAAGATGTTTAACAATGGCTAGTCCTAAGCCTGTTCCTCCAACACTTCGACTTTTGCTGGGATCAACAGTAAAAAATCTTTCGGTGATTCTATGAATAAATTCCTTAGGAATTCCTATGCCTTGATCTGATATAGAGACAATATTTAGATCACCCTCTTTTTTAGTGGCAATTTTAATTTCTTTGCCCTTCTCACTATATTTAATTGAATTATCAATAAGGTTAGTAAAAATTTCTATTAATTTATCCCGATCACCAATAATTTTAAAATTCTCAGTTTTTTGCAGATTTAAATTAATGTCATTTTTTTTAACAATGTTTTCATAAGTCTTAATCACATAGCTAAGGACATCAATTAAATCTATTTCGTGTGTAGGCCTTATATGTTCTTGAAGCTCAATCTTAGAAAGAGATAGCAAATCTCTTATTAAATTTTCCATTCTTTCAGATTGAGAGCTCATTACTGGTAATAAATTAGTAACTTCAGAATTCTTTTTTAAATCTGCATTATTTTCAAATGTCTCAAGTCCCATCTTAATAGATTGCAATGGTGTTCTAAGTTCGTGGGAAACATTTGCAACAAAGTCTGATTTTAATTGTTGAAATTTGTGAAATTCTGTTAAATCTCTCATAAAAAGCAAGCAAGATGGCTCATCAAAGAATAAATTATTATTATCTTGGTAAATTGTTACATTCATTCTAAGAACTGAAGGGTTTCGTAGTTCTATTTCAAGATCATTAGAATTTTCTCCATTGAAAGCTTTCTCAATTGAACTTAACAAGTCCGGATTTCTTAAAAATCCACTTATATTTTCATTCAACTTTGTTTGGAACCTTTTACTGGCTGAACTATTACTAAATATTATTTCCTTGGATTTGTTTAGAATTATGATTCCTTCTGGAATGTAATTTAGAAGATTATAAATAGTTTCTCTATATTTCTTACTTTCATCTTCATCTAACTTTTTATCTTCAATTTTAACTTCAGTATTAATATCCAAGACTCTTTCTTTTTTTAAAAGAAAAAATAATAAAATAGCTATTATGATTAACAAAACGAATGTTAAAAGTTCCATAAACTACTTTACTCTTCCGTATACATCCTGAAATCTTACAATATCTGTTTCTTTTAAAATTGAGCCTACTTGTGCTTCAATTATTTTGACTGGTTTTTTATATGGGTTTTCTATTCTATGGATTGCACCTAGTGGAATAAAAATTGTTTCATCAGGTTTCATAGTAAAATATTTTTTATTTAAAGTAATTTTTGGTTTACCATGAGTAACTACCCAGTGCTCAGCTCTATGATGATGTTTTTGAAGACTTAAAATACCTTTTGGTTTTACATATAGTTCTTTAATCAAAAATTCCTTACCATTAAATAGATTTACATAACTACCCCAAGGTCTATGAAATACATTCTTCTTTTTATAATAATGTCTTTTATTTCGTCCATACATCTTACAGATTTCTTTCCAAGAACCTAAATCAGACCATGGAATATCTAATTTGATCGCATTTATATCTTTAGTTTTTTCTAATATTGCATAGTCAAAAGACTTAGCTGTTGCTTTGGTGAATGCTTGTTTGTTTAAATAATACACATTACTTTTATATTTTGCTTTTGTTACAGCTTTGTTACAATTTCGGTAAATATTTGGTTGGTATTTCTTAAAGTTATCGATTATTGAATCTTTTCTCAAATAAAACATTCCAGAATTCCAATAACCTTTTTTACTAATTATTTGTTTAGCTTTAGCCGCTTTTGGTTTTTCTATAAATCTAGTTACTTTAGTATTTTTTGTTAAAAAATAGCCAAACTCACTTGAAGGGATTGTAGGCTTAATTCCAAAGATAAAGATATTATTATGAGTAAGTTTCTTTTGGTTTTTTTTTATAGCTTTATTAAATAAAGCAACCTTCTCTATCAAATGATCAGCAGCCAAGAACATTAAAGGTTGTTCGTTAGGTATATCCTTTATTAATGCCGTACTTAATATAGCTGGTGCGGTATTTCTTTTAGCTGGTTCTAAAACTATCTTGAATTTTCTTATTTTGTGTTTCTTTAGGTGTTGTTTTACTTGTTTTAAATATTTTGCATTAGTACTTATAATTGGAGCATCATATATAGATGCTTTAACTCTCTCTAAAGTTTTACCTAATAAAGTCCAGTTACCAAAGTCTATAAATTGTTTCGCTTGATGTTTTTTAGCTTTAGGCCAAAGTCTTGTGCCAGCTCCACCACATAAAATGACTGGGCGAATTTTCATTAAATTTTCGAGTAATCCTTAACTTCGTTTTTCTTACCTGGATGTGTTGGTGCTCCTAAATATGCAGGTCCTACAGTTTGTGCGTATTTCCAAAGAGTTCCTGATCCAAAATCAGATTTTCTAGCTTTCCATTTTCTTCTTCTTGAAGCTAATTGTGCTCTAGTTAATCGAACATTAATTGTTCCCTTCTTAGCATCAATATCAATAATATCTCCGTTACGTAATAGAGCGATCGGTCCACCTAATGCAGCCTCGGGTCCTACATGGCCTACACAAAATCCCCGAGTTGCTCCAGAGAATCTTCCATCAGTTATTAAAGCAACTTTTTCTCCTTTACCTTGACCATAAATTGCACCTGTTGTTGAAAGCATTTCTCTCATACCTGGTCCACCAACTGGTCCTTCATATCTAATAATAATTACATCACCATCTTTATATTTTCTGCTCTGAACTGCTTTCATTGCACTTTCTTCATTATCAAAACATCTTGCTCTTCCAGTAAATTGTAATTTTTTAAGTCCAGCAATTTTAACAATTCCTCCTTCAGGAGCTAAATTACCTTTTAAACCAACAACACCACCTGTCGGAGATAATGGATTTTTAAATGATCTCATTACTTTTTGTTTAGGATTAAATTTAATTCCCTTTAAATTTTCTTTCATTGTTTTACCTGTAACAGTCATACAATCTCCATGAATATAACCACCTTCATAAAGAGTTTTTAAAAGCATTGGTACTCCACCTGCTAACCACATATCTTTAGCAACATATTTTCCACCTGGTTTTAAGTCGGCAAGATAAGGAGTTCTTTTAAATATCTTTGCAACATCCATTAAATCAAATTTTATACCAGCTTCATTTGCTATTGCTGGTAAATGTAAACCTGCATTAGTTGATCCACCTGTTGCAGCAACAATTGTTGCAGCATTTTCTAAAGCCTTTCTTGTAACTATATCTCTTGGTTTAATTTTTTTAGCCAATAATTCCATAACCATTCGCCCACTTGCTTTTGCATACTTATCTCGTTCTTCGTACGGAGCTGGTGTTCCAGCTGAATAAGGTAGTGCTAGACCAATCGCTTCAGATACGCAGGCCATAGTGTTAGCAGTAAATTGTCCCCCACAAGCTCCTGCTGTTGGACATGCAACTAATTCTAATTTTCTTAATTCTTTTGCAGACATTTGTCCTGATGAATGTTTTCCAACCGCTTCAAAAACATCTACAACAGTCACATCTTTACCTTTGTATTTACCTGGTAGTATTGAACCACCATATATAAATACACTCGGAACGTTTAATCTAACCATCGACATCATCAAACCAGGTAAAGATTTATCACAACCTGCAATACCTACTAAAGCATCATAACAATGACCTCTTACAGTCAATTCAGCACTGTCAGCAATAACCTCTCTTGATATTAATGAGGATTTCATTCCCTCATGCCCCATAGCAATACCGTCAGTAACTGTAATTGTACAAAACTCTCTTGGTGTTCCACCTGATGCTCTTACACCCTTTTTAACAGACTGGGCTTGTCTCATTAAGGCTATATTACAAGGTGCCGCCTCATTCCATGTTGATACAACTCCTATAAAAGGTTTGGCAACATCTTTTTCTGTTTCTCCCATTGCATAATAAAAAGACCTATGAGGAGCTCTGTCGGGTCCTAAAGATGTATGTCTACTTGGTAATTTTTTCTTATTAAATTTCCGCATTATAAACTTTCAATTGTTAAAGATATTTTTTTGATATCATTTTTTAAGTTACTATAGTTAGTTTTTTCTTGTTCAACAATATTTTTTGGTGCCCTATCGACAAATCCTTTATTTGATAATCGTTGTGAAATCTTATTTAATTCATCTTGATATTTTGTTTGTCTTTTTAGTAAATTTTCTTTGATTAAACTTAAGTCAACATTTTCATCAAAATAAATCTTAAAAATGTCACCTGAAATTACAAGAGTTGCAGAGGGCCTATCTTGATCCTTTTCAAAAAAATTATTGATACGACCAAGTTTTTTTAAGATTATTTCGTTATTATCCATTAAAGATCGATTTTTTTTAGCTATCTTATTCATAGAAAGATCTACAAATGAACCTGGACTGACATTTAACTCATTTTTAAAAGATCTTATTTCTGAGATAATATTGATGATTTTCTCTACATCCTTTTGAGATTTATCTTTTTTAACTTTTCCTGATGGCCAATTTTTATACATAAGGAAATTCTTATTCGATTTATCAAGCTTATTTTTTAACCATATTTCCTCAGTGACAAATGGGATAAATGGATGAAGCATAATAAGTATTTGTTTAAATACATAAGCTGATACCTCTTTTACCTCTTTTTTTGATTTTTCATCATCTGAATATAGGATTGTCTTTGAAAGTTCGATATACCAGTCACAATATGAATGCCAAGCAAATTGATAAGCATTTTTGGCTGCCTCATCAAATCGATAGTCTTTAATATTTTTTTGAATTTTATCTTTTATTTCAATCAATTCAGAATAAATCCATTTATTGATATTTAAGCTAGTTTTAGGAACTTTATCAGTCTTATTAAAATCACAATTATTTGTGATTAAAAAATTATTTGCATTCCACAATTTATTTAAAAAGTTCCTATACCCTTTAACTCTATCTTCAGAAAGTTTTACATCAGTTCCAGGTGAAGCCATTGAAAGCAGAGTAAATCGTAATGCATCTGCACTATATTTTTCGATTAAGTCTAATGGATCAATTACATTGCCTTTAGATTTAGACATTTTTTGTCCTTTTTCATCTCTTACTAAAGCGTGAACATATATATCTTTGAAAGGTTCTTTATTAAGAAATTCCATTCCAAACATAATCATTCTTGCAACCCAGAAAAAAATTATATCAAAACCAGTTACTAAAACTGTGGTTGGATAAAACTTTTTTACGAAATCTTTTTTATCTGGCCATCCTAAAGTTGCAAACGGCCATAAACCAGAAGAAAACCAAGTATCTAATACGTCAGGATCCCTAACTAATTTTACATCTTTTTTGTAATGTTTCTTAGCTTGCTCGCTTGCTTCTTTTTCATTTAAAGCAACAAATATTTTATTGTCAGGTCCATACCATGCTGGGATTTGATGACCCCACCACAACTGTCTAGAGACACACCAAGGCTCAATATTATTCATCCATTGAAAATAAGTTTTAGACCAATTATTTGGAAAAAAATTTGTTTTTTTGGTTTTAACAATTTTTTTTGCTTTGATAGCTAATTTTTTTGCATCAACAAACCATTGCTCAGTTAAAAAAGGTTCGATAACAGAATTAGATCTATCTCCATAAGGAACTTTATTTTTTATATTTTCCTCTTTAACAAAATAATCTTTTTCTTTAAGTTCATTTAATATTTTTTTTCGGGCATCAAATCTATCCAAGCCTACATAATCCTTAGGTGCATTTTTATTTATTTTACCATCTTCAGTAAAAACATTTATTATTTCGAGTTTATTTCTCTGACCTACATCATAATCATTAAAATCATGTGCTGGGGTAATTTTTAGTGCTCCTGTACCTTGTTCTGGGTCCGCATAATTGTCTTTAATTATTTTAATTTTTCTACCTACAATAGGTATAGTGACTGTTTTGCCAACAAAACTTTTATATCTTTTATCTTTTGGATTTACTGCAATCGCTGTGTCCCCAAGCATAGTCTCAGGCCTAGTTGTAGCTATAGTAATAAATTCTGATGATTTATTTATTGGATACCTAATATAGTAAATCTTAGAGTTCATTTCTCTTTGATCTACTTCTAAATCTGAAATTGCAGTTTTTAATACTGTATCCCAATTTACTAATTTTTCTGCTTTGTAGATTAGTTTCTTTTTATGTAATTCAACAAATACCTTAATTACAGATTTAGATAAATTTTCATCCATAGTAAAAGCATTTCTGGACCAATCACATGAACAACCTAGTTTTTTTAATTGATTGATAATTATATCACCATACTGATTTTTCCAATCCCAAACCTTTTCAATAAATTTTTCTCTTCCTAATGTATTTTTATTTTGATTTTCTTTTTCAAGTTTTCTTTCAACAAGTGCCTGAGTTGCAATACCAGCATGATCTGTACCTGGTTGCCATAAAGTTTCATAATTATTCATTCTGTAATATCGAACTAGCATGTCTTGAATTGAATTATTTAAAGCATGTCCCATATGTAAACTTCCTGTTACATTTGGTGGCGGAATTACGACTGAAAATTTTTTAGAGTTTTTTTGAGGTTTAAATAGTTTATTTTTTTCCCAATACGAATAGATCTTATCTTCTACATTGGAATGTATATATTTATCGCTCATCTTGGATATAGTTAGTTTATAATTTATTAATCTAAATTAACAATAATCAAATTAAAACGTTATTTGATAGACTAATCTTAAAAATTTAATATAAAACTGATGTAGCTATCATCTAAAACATAAGGCAACGTGGCGGAATGGTTACGCAGAGGATTGCAAATCCTTGTATCCCGGTTCGATTCCGGGCGTTGCCTCCAAAAAAGATGTTGTTTTAGTTAAAAAAAAAAGTAAGTTTGCTTTTTTATATTCCTCGGTAGCTCAGTTGGTAGAGCAGTTGACTGTTAATCAATTGGTCGCAGGTTCGAGTCCTGCCCGAGGAGCCAAATTTTATCCAACTTTTGAAATATTGTTTGAAACCTGTAACGATTTATTAAATTTCAATTTTTGATCAGCATTAAGTTCAGAATATAATTTAACTAAGAAATTATAATTCACATTCATATGACCCTCTTGAGATTTTTCTAAATTAACTAAGTATTCTGAAAAATCTTCAAAGAAATAGTTTATTGGAACTTTAAGATAATTTGATAATTGTAATAATCTTATCGAACTAACTCCGTTAGTTCCTTTTTCATATTTTTGTATTTGTTGAAATGTGACGTTGATTGCTTTTGCTACTTTTGTTTGTGTTAAACCTAAAGCTAACCTTCTAAGCTTAAGCTTATTGCCTAAATGCTTATTAAAATTATCCTCCATTAAGACCCCTCTTAATTTTTATTAAAAACAGATTGAACAAGTTTTTAATCTTTCCTGCAACAATATTATTTTTTTATTTTTTTGGAAATGCCTGCTATTCCAAAAATATGTCAAGCAATTCTTAGGGTATAATTTAAGAAAAATTCCTTGAAATTACTGGTATCTATAGTATCTGGCTGAGGAAAAGTTTAGTCCTATCACTCTTAGGATTAGCAAAAAATTCCTTAGTATCCGCTTTTTCTACTATCATTCCTTCATCCATGAATATCATTTGATCAGCAACTTCTTTAGCAAAACCCATTTCATGTGTTACAACAATCATAGTCATACCTTGTTTTGCAAGATTAACCATTACATCAAGCACTTCTTTAATCATCTCAGGGTCTAAAGCTGATGTAGGTTCATCAAAAAGCATTATTTTTGGCTCCATACATAAAGCTCTTGCTATTGCAGCTCTTTGTTGTTGTCCTCCAGATAATTGGCCTGGATATTTTTGTGCTTGATCAAGAATTTGTACTCTTTCTAAATGTTTTAATGCTAGTTCTTCCGCCTCTTTCTTTGGCATTTTTTTTACCCAAATAGGAGCTAATGTACAATTATCTAATATTGACAAATGCGGAAACAAATTAAATTGTTGGAACACCATACCAACTTCAGCTCTTATTTGCTCAATATTTTTTGTATCTTCTGTTAATTCAGTTCCATCAACAATAATATTTCCCTCTTGATGTTCCTCTAGTCTATTGATGCATCTAATTAAAGTTGATTTTCCAGATCCTGATGGACCACATACCACAATTTTTTCTTTTGGTTTAACTTCTAAATTAATCTTTTTTAGAACTTGAAAGTCACCAAACCATTTGTTCATATTATTAATTTGGATAATACTATCTGACATATTTCTATCTATCTGTTTTATATTTTTGTTCTAAATTATAGCTATATTTACTCATTGCGTAACAAATAATCCAGAAAATTATTGCAGCAAAAACATAACCTTCCATAGCAAAACCTAACCATTCTGGATTAGTTTTGGCTAAATTTAACATTCCAACTATTTCTAGTAAACCTACAACAAATATTAATGGTGTATCTTTAACTAAAGCAAGGAATGTATTGGCAATTCCAGGAATTACTAGTTTAAGTGCTTGTGGAAGTATAACAAATATGTGCATTTTCCAATAACCCATGCCTAATGATTTTGCAGCTTCATATTGGCCTCTCGGTAAAGCTTGTAAACCACCACGTATAACTTCTGCCACATAAGCAGCTTCAAATAATGAAATTGCAATAATTGCTCTTACTAACTTATCAATGAAGAAATCCTCTGGTAGAAACATCGGAAACATTACTGCTGACATAAATAGTACTGTTATCAAAGGTACGCCTCGCCAAAATTCAATAAAGCCAACTGAAATATATCTAATTAGAGGAAAATTTGATCTTCTACCTAAAGCAAAAGCCATTCCTATTGGAAAACAGAAAATTAAGCAGAAAAAAGATATTATAAATGTTAAAGATAATCCTCCCCAGGCACCTGTCTCTACCCAATTTAGACCATCTAATTTACCTAACTCAATATATTCCTCAAAAAATATAAAATACTTTAAAGTTATATACAGAGCTAAGGGTACAATTAAAAAATAATAAAACTTATATTTAGCAGGTATAAAAAAACCAATAATAATAGATAAAATAGCAGCAATAATCCCATATGAAAAATCAAAAAATACGGGGCCACCAGATATAAAGAAAAAGATAAACAAAAATGCAATCAGAGGATAAATAACTACATAGTATAGTGTTAAGTATTTCTTAAATCTATCAGTAGCAAAATAACCAACTGATCCCATTAATACTAAGGCTATAAATGATAAATTTATTCTCCATTGCTCAGCATTAGGGTACATGCCATACATGAATCTTCTCATCCAAACTTTAATATACGTCCAGCATGCTCCTGAGCCAGTACAAACATCTTTAGTGTCACCAGCAAAACTAGCATCTACTACAAACCAACTAAGAATTGGTGGAATGGATTTAATAATTACAAATATTATAAGTAATGATAAAAGTGCATTAAAGTTATTAGTATTAATATGCTTATTTAAAAGATCTAATTGTTTTATCCCACTAAATTCTATCCTTATGAAATAAAGTCCAATAAAACCTAATATTAATGGTAATAAAAAACTTAAAAAACCTGGTAAGAAACTAGTTAAATTTAAACTAAAAAATGCATTAAAAAAAACATCCAATACACTAATAAAAAATAAAAAAGAGCCTAAGTATAAGAAAGTATTTAGTTTATCTTTATCAGGTTTTAAAAAATTTATTTTTGACATCATTTTTCCTGTATTGCAATTTTTTTGTTGTACCAATTCATTAAAAGTGAGATTGAAATACTTAAGGTTAAATAAGTAAACATAGTTATAGAAACTATTTCAATAGCTTTACCAGTTTGCATTAATGCAGTTCCTGCAAAAACCAAAACTAAATCTGGATAAGCAATCGCTGCTGCTAATGAAGAGTTTTTTGTTAAATTTAGATATTGATTTGTTGTTGGTGGAATTATTATTCTTAAAGCTTGAGGCATAATTACAAGTTTAAGTACCTGATTTGGAGTTAATCCTATTGATGCTGCCGCCTCTTTTTGTCCTTTACCAACACCTTGAATTCCTGCTCTTACACATTCTGCTATAAAAGTAGCTGTGTAAAGAGATAAAGATAAAGTAAGGGCTATCAATTCTGGAGGTAAACTTACTCCTCCCTCATAAATAAAAGATGTTGTTGCCAACTGTTTTAAAACAGGAACCTCAAATGAAAGACTTACTCCACCAATTAAAAAACTTAAAAGAGGTAAAATGAATATTAATCCTATTGATATCAAAAATACTGGTATTTGTTTTCCTTGGTTTGCTTGAACTCTTTTAGCATGAATACGAATAACAATTATTGCAATTATTGCTGCAACTATTGAATAAAAGAAAACACTAAAATTTTGCCAGATGAATGCTGGAACATATAATCCTTTAATAGTTAAGAAAAAAACACCAAACATTGCCTCTGCATCTTGTGGAAGTGGTAAAGCTCTTAATGCTGCAAAGTACCAAAAGAATATTTGAAGTAGCAACGGAATATTTCTGAAGAATTCAACATAAAAAGCTGCAAATTTATTTATAAGATAATTAGGTGATAATCTTGCTACACCAACTATTACACCTAAAATAGTTGCAATTATAATACCAATAACTGAAACAAGAATTGTATTTAATAATCCAACTAAATACGCTCTAAAATATGAATGTGAACCATCGTACTCTATTAAAGAAAATTGAACATCGAACGATGACTCTTGAGATAAAAATCCATAACCAAAATCAATACCTCTGTTTTCCATATTGATTTGTGCGTTATAAGTAAAAAAACCAAAGACTAAAACAACAGCAGTAACTGTAATTAATTGTGGAAGAATATCTTTAAGTTTAAAATTCACAATGGTGATAATATATGAGTTTATAAAAAAAAGGGCTAGAAAAATCTAGCCCTTTTTAAATGTTTTAAACTACAATTATCTTGCAGGTGGAACGTAAAGTATTCCGCCCTTAGTCCATAATTGGTTTGGACCTCTATCTGGCAAAATTCCAGTGTCAGCTATATTTCTCTTATAACTTTCACCGTAGTTACCAACTTGCTTGATAATTCTCAAGCTCCAGTCATTATCTAGACCAAAAGCAGCACCTAATTCACCCTCAGCTCCAACTAATCTTTTAATAGCTGGGTTATCAGAAGTTTTCATCATGTCTGCATTTGCTGAAGTAATACCATACTCTTCAGCTTCGATCATAGTGTTCAAAGACCATCTTACGATATCTTCCCAAACTGCATCACCTTGTCTAACAACTGGTCCTAAAGGTTCTTTAGAAATAGTTTCTGGTAGAACAATGTGTTCATCAGGATTCTTCATTTTTGTTCTTTGAGCAGCTAAACCAGATTTATCAGTAGTGTAAGTATCACATCTACCTGCATCGTAAGCAGCTACAACTTCATCAGCTTTTTCGAAAGCAACTGGCTCATATTTGATTCCTTTTGAATTAAAGAAATCTCTCATATTCAACTCAGTTGTTGTACCAATGTTAGTACAAGCTGAGATACCATCTTTGAATTGGCTTGTTGAAGTAATACCTGAACTTTTTCTTACCATGAAACCTTGTCCATCGTAAAAGTTCACACCTACGAAAGTAAGTCCGATATCAGCATCTCTAGAAAGAGTCCAAGTTGTGTTTCTTGATAAGATATCAATCTCACCAGAAGTTAAAGCCGTAAATCTTTCTTTAGCACTTAGTGGTGTAAACTTAACTTTGTTTGCATCACCTAATACTGCAGCAGCTACCGCTCTACATACATCAACGTCAACACCAGTCCAATTTCCTGCAGCATCAGCATTAGAAAATCCTGGAAGACCTTGAGATACTCCACATCTTACAAAACCCTTTTTTTGAGTGTTTTTAAGTGTTTTAGATTTTTTAGCAGCCATAGACTCTGTTGTAAAAGTGAACAACACAGCTACCATAGCAACTAAAGAAGTTAATTGTTTTAAGTATTTAAACATATTTCTTCCTATTGTTTATTTATTTGTTAACAAATAATTCAAAATTGCTTTTGAATATTCACAATTTAAGCATGTTCAAAAATACTCTTCAAGAGAAATTTATAAGATATTTTGACCTAATGAGATTTAAGTCAAGATAATAATTATATAAAAATATTAGCGAAAAAATGATATCTGGCGCGCCCTGAAGGATTCGAACCTACGACCCTCGGTTTAGAAAACCGATGCTCTATCCAGCTGAGCTAAGGGCGCATCAAAAATTTATCTTACATATACAATAATAAGTTAATTTTTAAAAAGGAATTTTTTTATCAAAAGTAAAATTGTTAATAACTCTACCCTACCTACAATCATAAAGAAAATAAGACAATATTTACTTAATAATTGAAGATTATAAAAATCAAATTCCTTTAAACCATAGATTGAGGAGTTGACAGTATTCATTAAAGTTAAAATTGCTAACTTGAAAGAGTTAACAAATGTTATTCCACTTAAGGTTAATAATGAAGTTAATATAAAGAAAGATAAAATAAATATTACTATTGTTAGAAAATATTTATTTATTTCATCAAGATTAAAATTAATTTTTGTGAAAATTAACTTGTTCATAAAAACATTTTTAGGTCTACTAAAAGATAAAATTTGATTTATAGAAAACTTAAATAGTGAATAGATTTTTATAAATCTTAAACCAGAACTTGTTGAAAAAAAAGATCCACCTATAATTACCAAGATCAGATATATAAAGTTTAAATTTTCTTGGCCAGAACTTAATGAAAAACCAATATTAGACATGCTACTAATTATTGCAAAAAGATTTATAAAAAAATCATAATTGAAACTAAAAAAAAGAAAAAAAATAGTAGTAACAATTATTAAATAAACAAATAAGTGTAGATCTTCATAAAAAAAATTAACATTTTTTTTTCTTAAAAAAATTAAATTGTATGAAAAGAAAAGACTAAAAAAAGAAAAAAGCATCAACAATGAAAATATGATTATTTGAGCATTTTCTTTAATTATTGTTGACAATTCATTGACAGGTAAAAAACCACCTGATGAAATTATTGTTAAAGACAAATTTAATGAGTCAAATGTTCTTATTGAAAAAATATTTAAAATTATAAATATTAATACTGTCAATGATGAATATAAAATAAAAATTTTAGTCACTTGTTTTAAAATTTCTGAACTATTAAAAGATATAAAATTTGTTAATGTTTTTTTAAAGCTGTCATCGTAAATATCGATTAGATAAATTATAGAGAACAAAAAATAAAGACCACCTATCCATTGAGTAGTTGATCTCCAGATAATTAGACTTTGATCAATAAGTTTTATATTTTCAAAAATTGTAAAACCGGTAGATGTAAATCCTGATATTGCTTCAAAATAGGAATTTGAAAAAGTTAGATTATAAATACTGAAATAAAATGGAATTGATAAAACTAAAGGTATTAATAGATAACCTAAAATAATGGTTAATATTCTTTGAAAAATATTAGATTTAATATCATATTTTCCGAATTTAAAAAAAGTTATAAATAAAGTAGATGATGCTAGTAAAGTAAAATAATAAGTATCTAAATTTAAATATAAATTAAAATAGTAAGAATAAAGAATATTAAAAAAAGAAAGTATTGAAACAATACCAAAAAAAAAACTTAAATATTTAATCTGTAATTTAAACATTCAATTAAACAGAGCTAAGTCTAAAAAGATTTTCTACGACCCCTATTGCATCTTTTTTCACAATTAAAACAATTTGATCATCCTTTTTAAAAACAAAATTAGATTTTGGGATAATTACCTTCTTGTTTCTTAAAACAGCTCCGATTCTTATTTCATCTGGTAAGTTTGAATTTTTTAATTCTTTATTAATCAATTCTGAAGACTCAATTATTTCTGCCTCAATTACTTCATATTCACCATTTGAAATTGTATAAGCATTTTCAATTGTACCTTTATGAATATGTTTTAAAATACTTGAAACTGTATTCATTCTTGGATCAATTAAATCATCAATTTTTAATGAAGACTGTAAAAGAGAATAGTTTGGTTTATTAATGAGAGCCATTGTTCTTTTATCTTCAATATCTTTTTGATCTTTAGCGAATTTTTCAACAAGAACACTCACCATCAAATTATCTTCATCATCGTTTGTAAGTGCTAGAACAGTTTCTGCCTCATCAAGATTCGCCTCTGATAAAACTTCTTCATCTAATCCATTACCATTAATGACAATTGTATTATTGAGTTCATTAGCAAGGTATTCTGATCGTAATTTATCTTTTTCTACAATTTTTACTCTCACACCCTCTAGTGTATCCTCAATGTTTTTAGCAAGATTATAACCAATATTACCTCCACCAATTATCAAAATCTTTTTAGATATTTTTTCAGTATGACCAAAGGCCTCTAAAGTTTCAGCCATTTGGGATGAATTTATTATCACATAAATCTTATCATTTTCTTTTATTTGATCAGTTTTTTTCGGAATAAAAGATTTATCCTCCCTAATAATTGCAATTATGTTTGCATCCAAATTTGGAAATTTATTTGTTAATTCATTTAACTTTAAACCTATTAATTTACAATTATCTTTAATAAGTATCTCTAAAAGTCTAATTTGTTTTTCTGCAAATGGGACGCTATCTAGAGCCCCTGGTGCTTCTAATTTCCTTTGTATTGATCTTGCAATTTCAATTTCTGGCGAAATTATTACGTCTATTGGTAAATTTTCTTTATTATAAACTCTAGTAAATTTTGGATTTAGATAATCTTGGGATCTAATTCTGGAAATTTTTTTTGGAATATTAAAAATAGAGTATGCTATTTGACAAATTAACATGTTAATTTCGTCATTTCTAGTAACTGCTATTATCATATCAGTTTCAGCTGCATTAGCTTTTTCAAGTATTGAAGGATAGGTTGCTTTACCAACTATTGCTTTAACATCAAGTGAGTCATTAATTTTTTGTATATCTTCACTTGATTGATCAATTACAGTAATAGAATGACCCTGTTCACTAAGTAATTTAGCAATAGTGAAACCTACTCTTCCAGCACCACAAATTATAATATTCATTTTAATTAAATTCTTTTATTCCAAGACCCTTAAGTTTTCTATGTAGGGCACTTCTTTCCATGCCAACAAAAGTAGCTGTTTTAGATATATTTCCATTAAACTTTTTAAGTTGAAGACTTAAATACTCTTTTTCAAACTTTTCTCTAGCCTCTTTTAAAGGCACGGATAAACTATTTTCATTAAATCTACTGATATTTGCCCCAGATTTTAGAGACTCCTTAATAATATTAGATATTTTTTCTTGAGTATTTGGTTGTAATATTGCAATTCTCTCAATTAAATTTCTTAATTCTCTTACATTTCCATGCCACTCATGATTCAAAATGTAACTATTGTTTTCATCAATTTCTAAATTTTTAATATTATAACTTTCAGAAATTTTATTTGAAAAATACTTTATAAGTAATGGTATATCTGAAATTCTCTCACTTAATGGTTTAATATTAATTTCAAATACATTTAATCTGTGGAATAAATCTTCTCTAAAATTACCTAATTCTATCTCTTGTTTAAGATCTTTACTAGATGAACAAATTAGTCTTACATCAACATTAATATCATTATTGCCATTTACTCTTTTAAATTTTTGATCTGTTAAAACTCTCAAAATTTTTGATTGTATTGCTAGTGGTATTTCTGAAACCTGATCTACCAAAAGTGTTCCTTTATTTGCTTTCTCTAATGCACCGTAAGATATAGATCCATCATTTTTTTCTTCTCCAAATAACTCTAAATCATATTTGTCATTATCTAATAAAGCACCATTAATTATCACAAAAGGTTTATTCTTTCTTTTTGAGTTTTTATGTATTTTTCGTGCAATCAGTTCCTTTCCAGAACCTGAGGGACCATTAATAAAAATTCTACTTTCGGTAATGGAAATTTTTTCAATTTGGTCTTTTATATTAATAATATTTTTACTATCACCAATTAATTCGTATGAAGAGAAAAGTTTATTCTCATATTCTTTGTTTTGTGTCTTTAAACTTAAATTTTCAACAGCTCTACTTATAAAATTTAATAACCTTGTTTTATCAAAAGGTTTTTCGACAAATTCAAATGCCCCATGTTTTAATGAGTTAACAGCCATCTCTATATTTGCATGTCCTGAAATCATAATTACAGGCACATCATTATTTTTTGATTTTATATGTGTTAGAAGTTGTATACCATCATTGTCACCTTTATCTAACTTAACATCAAGTATTGCTACATCTGGCATTTTTTTGTCAATTTCATTTAACGCTTGATTATAGTTTGCAGCTAATCGTGTTTTATAGCCTGCATCTTCAATAAGATCATTCAAGATATTTCTTATGTCTGAATTATCGTCAACAATTAATATTTCTATGCTCATTTAATTAAATATAATTTCTATTTTTGCTCCATTTGGGATCGAAACAAAATTTATTTCACCATTATGATCATTAATAATTTTATTTACTATCGAAAGACCTAATCCTGTACCATTTTTTTTTGTAGTAAAGTAAGGATTTAAAATATCTTTAATATTATTTTTAATATTTTCAAAACCTAACCCACTGTCTTTAATTATAATATAGATTTGGTTATTTCTCTCAAAAATTTCAATAGTAATAATTTTATCGAAATTACTGGTATTTTCAGCTTTTTGCTGGATACTTTCAACAGAGTTTTTAATCAAATTAAAAATTACTCTACTAATTTGCTCTTTGTCACACTTTAATAAGATTGAAGGTTTTTTATTATCTAAACTAATTGTTATCGAAGAGTCTATTTCGGACAATAATTTGATATTTTCATGAATTATTTTAATTAAATCATTTTTCTTTAAAACTGGTTTAGGCATTCTGGCAAAATCAGAAAATTCATTAACCAAATTACCTATTTGTTTAATCTGATTATTTATAATTTTCAAATTTTCCTCGAAATTATTTTTCTCATTTTTATCAACCTGATGAATATATTTCTCTTTTATTCTATCGATTGATAATTGAATTGGAGTAAGGGGATTCTTTATTTCATGGGCTAATTTTCTTGCAAGATTGCCCCAGGCTTCATATCTTTCATTAATAATCAATTTATCTTGCTGATTTTTTAATCTAACAATCATTGAATTGAAATTCTTATTTAAAATTTCCAAATCTTTATCTGTTTTTATCTCAGGAACTTTTGTGGTTAAATCACCTTCTCCTATTGCTGTAGATGCAGAAATTAGATTATTTATAGACCTAAAAAATCTTGAAGAAAATCTAATAGCAATAGTAATTGATATGAAAAGTAAAAGAGTAACTATAATTATATATATTATTGCAAAGGAAATTTTTATACCTGTGCTCCTTTCCTCAACAGTATAATAAAAATTAATTGCCTCCTGAGACTCATTCAAATATTTTGATATATCTTTATCAAGATATTTTACAATATATAAAAATCTATTCTCAAAAGCTTGAAGTCTGATTATAGCGGCTGAGATATTTTCAGGAGCATTTATTATTTTAAGAGGTCTATCATCATCTAATACGAGTTTTAGTGTTTTATCTATTGGAGGAATATATTTTGTACGATCATCTAAATTCGTAAATAATAATTTTTTATTTTGATCAATGATATGTATTTCATCAATATCTCTAATTAATCTTTGAGTTTTTAAAAACCTTATATATTCATTTTTATTGTCATTTAAAAATTTAGAACTTTTATTTGTATCAAAGGCAATTAATATAATATCAGATTCAATCTTATTTCTTACTTCCTCAACATAACTTTTGGCAAGTTCATAGGAATTGTTTACGACAGTTGTTACTTTTTTATCGAAATATTTTTCAAGTGCAAAAGAAAATAAAAAAAGTGAAAAAATTGAAATTAATATTGAAGGTATTAATGTGAAAAGTGAAAAATAAGTAATATATTTTTTATTTGATTTTAAACCATCTTTATCAATATCATTTCGAATGGATTTTTTAACCTCAAAGAAAATGAATGCGAATAATAATAAAAGTAATAAAATATTTACAAGCAATAAATATTGTAAATTATCTTGATTTAATTCAATAAAACTTCTGTCTATAAATGTTAAAAAAGTTAAAAATCCTAAAAATAGTGTGATACTAGATAGGAAAATTATGAAAATATTTTTTTTCAAAAATTCAACCATATTTAAGAATTATAGTATTTAAAGGAATGAACAACTATTTTGTAATATTAGCTGCTGGAAAAAGTAAGAGATTTCATAAAAAAATACCAAAGCAATTCTATAATTATAAAAATAAAGAAATTATTGATCACTCTATTGAAAAATCATTAAATTCTAAGCTATTTAAAAATATTTTAGTTGTAACTAACAACATTAAACATTTTAAAAAAAAAAAAATTCATAACTCAGTCAAAATAATAAAGGGTGGTAAAGAAAGATCTGACTCATCTTTGATAGCTTTAAAATATCTTAAAAAGTATAAACCTAACAACATTCTTATTCATGACGCTGCGAGACCTGATTTTACTATAAAATTGTTAAAACAACTATTAAATCATTTAAAAAAAAATATTGCTGTAATTCCATATATAAATTCTAAAGATACAATAAAATATAAAGTAAAAAATGAATTATTTAATCTTAATAGAGAAAACACTTATCTAACTCAAACACCACAGGCATTCAAATTTAAAAAATTATACGAACTTGCAATTAATGAAAAAAATAAAATTACAGATGAAGCAACTTTATTTATAAATAAAAATAGAAAAATAAAGTTTATAAAAGGAGAAAATACTAATAATAAAATTACTTTTAAAAGTGATGTAAAATTAAATAAAACTTTTTTTGGAATTGGTTTTGACATTCATAAATTAGTTAAAAACAAAAAGCTTTATTTAGGTGGTGCTAAGATACCTTTTCACTCAGGATTGAAAGGACACTCAGATGGAGATGTTATTTTACATTCAATCATAGATGCTATTTTAGGTGCAATGAGAAATAAAGATATTGGATCTTTTTTTCCTAACACAAAAAAATATAAAAATATTAGATCTCCAAAAATATTAAAACCAGTCATTGAAAGTCTTTATAAATCAAATTTTTCTATAAATAATTTAGATATAAATTTGATTTGTGAACAACCTAAGGTATCAAAATACAGAGATCATATCATTAACTCTATATCCAAACTCATGATGTTGAAAAAAGATTTAATAAATTTAAAAGGTAAAACAGTTGAAAAACTTGGTTTGATTGGAAAAGAAAAAGCTATTGCATGTGAAGTAATTATTTCAATAACAAAATATGATTAAAACTCTTAATACTTTGTTCGTTACAATGTTTGGTTTAGGAAGAATTCCAAAAATTCCAGGTACTTTTGGATCTTTAGCCACAGTAATTATTCTTTACATTTTTTTTCACATATTCAATTTACCTTCAAACTTAATATTATTATTTTTAATATTTGTTTTCATTTTATCTTTTTCAGCTGTAGCACATCATATTAAAGATAATGAAAATAAAGATCCGAAAGAAGTAATTATTGATGAATTTATTGGTCAATCGATTCCGATTTATCTTTATGAAATTTCACATGGCACAGAAAAATCACCAAATGAAGCTTTAATTTTTTACGGTATTTGTTTTGTGTTATTCAGATTTTTTGATATTGCAAAACCATTTCCTGTAAGTTTTTTTGATAAAAACTTCAAAAATAGTTTTGGTGTAATTATGGATGATGTAATTGCAGGATTTTATGTTGTTTTATCTTTAATTTGTTTTATGGTTTTAAGCAGTTATTTTGTGTAATGAAATCATTAATCAAATTATTAATTAGAAAAAAAGTTAAAATATCAGTTGCAGAATCCTGCACAGGTGGATTATTTGCCAGTGCTATCACTTCAATAAATGGTGCTTCAAAAATATTTAATTTAGGTTTGATCACCTACTCAAATCAAGCAAAAATTAAGATTTTAAAAGTCAATAAGAATATTATTAAGAAATATGGTGCCGTAAGTTCTGAATGTTGCCATTCAATGGTTAATAATTTATCTAAAATTTCAAAAGCCAATATCAATGTTTCAATTACTGGTATTGCAGGACCCAGAGGTGGCACTAAAGAAAAACCTGTAGGCTTAGTTTATATTGGGCTAAAAAAAGGAAACAAAACCCAAGTAATAAAGTGTTTATTCAAAAGTAAAAAAAGATCTTTGATACAAAAAGCTACTGTAAAAAAGGCCTTAAATCTAGTTCTTAGAGCTGCTAAATAACTTTTCTGCTCTTTTTTGAAATGCATCAGCTATTTTCTCTAATCCAAATTGAAAAGATACTGCCATTAAAGAGTTTAAAAATTTATTTTTGATTTCAAAATCAATATCAAAAGTAACTTCGGTAATTCCATTCTCTTTATCTACAAAAATCCAATTATTGGATAAATGATTCAGGGGTCCCTCTATATTCTTAACAAATATTGAGTCTTCCTTTCTATTAAAAACCACGTCGCTTTTATAAGTATCTTTAAATGGTCCTTTGCCTATTGTTAAATCTGCAATTATTTTTGTTAAATCACCTTCATTTTTATTTTCATATATTCTTGCATCGTAACAGAATGGGACAAATTCTGGATATTTTTCAATATCCAAAACTAAATCGATTAGATCTTTTTTTTTACATTCAATTAATCGCTTAACTGAAGCTTTTGGCATTAATAGTTTTTTAATCTATTTTGTTGAAGTTTTGAAAAGTCTTCATCTGCATGATATGAAGATCTTGTTAAAGGTGATGAGGAAACTAATAAAAAACCTTTTGCTTTTGCAATATCACCCAATTCTTTAAATTCCTCAGGTTTATAATATCTATCTAGTGGAAAGTGTTTTACAGATGGTTGTAAATATTGTCCGATTGTTAAAAAGTCTACATCGGCAGATTTTAAATCATCCATTACTTGTAAGATTTCATCTCTAGTCTCACCTAGACCAACCATTATTCCTGATTTAGTAAAAACCTTCTTATTCATTTTTTTCGCATTTTTTAAAAGTTCAAGAGATGCAAAGTATCTTGAGCCAGGTCTTACTTTTAGATAAAGACTGGGAACAGTTTCAATATTGTGATTAAAAACATCTGGATTAGCTTCAAGTACTTTCTTATAAGCATCACCCTTTCTTAAAAAATCAGGAGTCAAAACTTCTATAGTTGTATTAGGATTAGTTTTTCTAATTTGATTTATAACTTCATAAAAATGATTTGAGCCACCATCATCCAAATCATCTCTATCAACTGAAGTAATTACAACGTGTTTTAGATCTAATTTTTTAACTGCTTGAGATATTTTAATTGGTTCTAACTTATCTAATTTTTCTGGTTTACCAGTTTTTACATCACAAAAAGCACAAGCTCTTGTACATGTGTCACCCATTATCATAAAGGTTGCATGTCTTTTACTCCAACACTCAGTTATATTTGGACAATTTGCTTCCTGACAAACTGTTACAAGATTATTCTTATTTACAATTGATTTTGTTAAAAAAAATTCTCTACTATTATTTAATTTAGATCTAATCCAGTCAGGTTTTTTCTTAATTGGATTAATTGGATTTTTTATTTTTTCAGGATGTCTTGGTCTAATTTTTTGTCTCATCTTTTTTTATAATATAGATTTTTTCATTTTTTTTCCCAAA